>CAYLWP010000014.1:0-27694 GCA_964387365.1 uncultured Roseburia sp.
ATATTATATTATATATTTCAAAAAAAACAAGAAGGAAGGTACTGTTATGGAAAAAAAGTTAAAAACGTATATGTTTTGTAATGCACATTTAGACCCGGTATGGTTATGGCAATGGGAATCGGGACTTTCAGAAGGATTATCTACATTTCGTGCTGCGTCAGAGTTTATTGATGAGTATCCGGATTTTGTATTTAATCACAATGAATCTTTGGTGTATGAATGGGTGGAGAAACACGAACCGGAATTATTTGAAAAGATTAAGAGACAGGTGAAGGAAGGTCGTTGGGAGATTGTAGGGGGCTGGTTCTTGCAGCCGGATTGTAACATTCCTTCCGGTGAGTCTGTTTATCGTCAGGTATTAAAAGGAAGATTATACTTCTATGATAAATTCAACAAGGTTCCATTGACTGCAGTTAATGTGGATTCGTTTGGTCATGCTCAGGGCTTGGTTCAGATGATGAAGAAATGCGGCTATAAATATTATATAAATACAAGACCGGGGCGGGGAGACTATGAACATCCCAGTGAGGATTTTATCTGGCGGGGATATGACGGAGAATCAGAGCTTTTGGTTCATCGGTCGGACAAGGGATATAATTCTGTATATGGTCAGGTACATGAAGAACTGCCTCGTTGGATGGAGCAGCATAAAGATGAAAAGACAGGCTTGTATTTCTGGGGTGTGGGTAATCATGGCGGTGGCCCTTCCAGAAAGGATCTGGATGATATTGCCGAAATGAAGAAAAACGGTGCGGATATTGCGCATGCGACACCGGATGAATACTTTGCAACGGTAGATACTGCAAAAATACCTTTGGTAGATTGTGGGCTAAATACCCTGATGGAGGGATGTTATACATCCATTATCCGTATTAAGCAATTACATCGTAAGCTGGAAAATGATCTGGTTATGGTGGAAAAGATGGCGTCTCATGCAGCAGTAGCGGGTCTTGCGGATTATGAGAAGGAAAAGATTGATGATGCATGGAGAGATTTATTGTTTGCGGAATTCCACGATTCTCTGCCGGGTTCCTGTATCAGGCCGGTGGAGGATGATACCATTCGTATTCTTGACCATGGTCTTGAGATTACCAATCAGTTAAAGGCAAAATATTTCCTTGCACTTTGTTCCGGTCAGGAGAAGATTAAGGATGGTAATACAGTACCGTTACTGGTGTACAATCCTCATCCATTTCCTTATAAACAGCCGATTGATGTGGAATTTCTGCTGCCAAGACAACTGTGGCATAAAGAGTTCTCCGATCCTGTAGTTTACCGTGGTGAGGAAGCATTGCCGTCCCAGCAGGCAAAGGAATCTGCAAACTTCTATATGGATTGGTGTAAACGTGTGATTTTTGAAGCTGAGCTTGCACCTTGTTCCATGAATCGGTTTGATATTCATTTTAATGTGATTGAGAAGCGTCCGGAACCTAGCTTGCGTCCTGAACGGGATGGCAAGCTTTATGTGGAAACCGCACGTGGAAGAGTAGTAATCAACTGTCGTACAGGTTATGTTGACAGCTATGTTGTGGACGGAAAAGAATACCTGAAGCCTGGTGCATTTGCCGTAAATGTACATACCGATGCCTTCAACTGTTGGGAAGGTAAAGGTGCTTTAGATGTGTATGAGCCTACCGGTAAATTTCATCTGATGACGCCTGGTCAGGCAACGGACTTTGCAGGAGTAAAAGGTGGTACGGTGCAGCCTGTTCGTGTAACGGATGAAGGGGAAGTGAATGTAGCCGTAGAGGCAGATTTTGTCTATAACAATTCACGGCTGATGGTGCGCTATATGATTAACAAAGCAACCGGTGCACTTGAGGTGGAAATGCGATTGTTCTATGCAGAGAGCGAAAAACGATTAAAGCTATGGATTCCAACTACGTTGACAGAGGGTGAACATATCGGTCAGACAATCTTTGGTCGTGAGGTGCTGAGACGTTCTTATGCGGATGTTGTTTCACAGTATTGGCAGGCTGTGGCCGACAGTGAGTCAGCGCTGACAGTTATTGATGATGGTGTGTATGGCTCCAATTATTATGATGGTAATTTGGCTGTAACTTTGGTACGTTCCGCGGGTTATGGTGCCGGTAATTCCGCATGGGGAGAACCTTTCCATGAACTGATGTACCAGCCAAGAATGGATCAGGGGGAGCGTATCTTCCGCTTCCGCATTATGGCGGGAACGCGCACGGAAATGCTTTCTATCGCAGACAGGGAGGCGGTTATGTTTAATCAAAAGGCATATCCTCTGGCATTTTGCCCTTCGGGAAATGGAGAGAAGCCCAAAGCTCTGGTGTCTGTAGATAAAGAAAATATTACCTTAAGCTGTTTCAAGCAAAGTGAAAGGGAGGCAAGCGCCTATATTATTCGATTGTTTGAGGCACAGGGCATTGGCACAACTGCCCATGTTGAGATTCCGGTTTATGGTCTTGCTTTGGATGTTTCCTTTAAGCCCTTTGAAATCAAGACCTTTAAAATCGAAAATGGAACCATCAACGAGACGGATATGCTGGAAGGTGCTGTTCCGTTAAACGATTGACATTGTGTAGAAGGTAAATAGAAACGGAAAGGAGATAATAATGGAAACCTTAAAGTTTGGTATGAAGTACTGGAAAAGAAATATACCTCTGGCTTTTGTAACACAATTGATCAGTTTTATTGCAATTATAGCTGATTTGTTAATTCCTATGCTTTCCGGTGTGTTACTGAATTATGTTATTAAGGGTGAGGAAATGAAAAAAGGAGATGGAGGCATATTTTCCTTTTTTCTTTCCGGTGAATACGGTGAGGTTCAGACCTATGAATTATTTTTCAGTGTGGCGGGAGTATATCTGTTACTGATTTTTATTCGTATCGTCTTGATTTATATCAAAAACATTACCAATCAGCGCTTGGGATTAAATCTTGAGACGGATTTACGTCTGGTTACCTTTCATAAGCTCATGGAATTGGATAGCCAAACCATATCGGAATACAATACCGGTGAGCTGATGCAGGTCATGAACGGCGATACAAATATGTATAAGGAAATGTTCTGCAGAATGATACCGAATATTATAGACAGTATATTTGTGCTGGTATCGACAACTTACTTTTTATCCACGATTAACGTTGGCTTTATATGGATTCCGGTTGCTTTGATGCCCTTTCTGGTGGTTGCGCTTTTTAGCTTCAGAAAGAAGGCGAAAGAAAACTTCAGAACAATCCGTCAGAATAACAGTCGTATGAATCTTACGGTAAAGGAGAATATTGAAGCGGTAAGAATCGTGCGTTCTTTTACCAATGAGGATCTTGAGAAAGAGGAGTTTCTGGATGTAAACAGTAACCTGAAGGACTCACAGATTAAGCAAATCTGGCTTTCTTCAAAGTATGAGGTTATTTTTAGTACCATTAAGCAGACTGCTTACATAGGTACCATCGCAATAGGTGCAATTTTGGTAATTCGGGGGGATATGCTTGTGGGTTATATTGCAACCTGCTCCTCCTATGTTATGAAAATCATGGATCATATTACGCAGATTAACAATACACTTGTGCATATGCAGCAACAGATTGTAGCCGGTAATAAGATGAAGGAATTTGTAGAGCGGCAATCCAGGATACCGGATGCGCAGGATAGTACATTGCGTGCGGAGAAACCGGATATAAGAATAGAAAATGCTTCGGTTGTGATTGAAGGACAAAAGGTACTGGATAAGATTTCAATCGATTTGCCGTATGGAAAAAAGCTTGGTATTGTCGGCGGAACCGGAAGTGGAAAAAGTGTGTTGCTTAAAACTCTTTTGAGAATCCACGAATTGTCAGAAGGCAGTATTACCCTGGATGGCAGGGATATCAAAGAATACAGCCTTAAAAATTTACGAAATACTTTTTCTTATGTATTTCAGGATGTATTTCTTTTCTCCAACTCCATAGATTCCAATATTGCCTATGCTGACCCTGAGGTAGAGAGACGCCGCATTATCGATGCAGCAAAAAAGGCGCAGGCTCATGGATTCATTAAGGAACTGAGTGACGGTTATAACACTGTGGTTGGTGAGAGAGGCTTGGGTATTTCCGGCGGTCAGAAGCAGCGAGTTTCCATCGCAAGAGCTTTGTTGAAGAATGCATCTGTTTTGGTATTTGATGATTCTACCAGTGCGCTGGATGTAAATACGGAGAAGAAGCTTCTCGAAACGGTCCGGACCGATTATGCAGAAAAGACGGTAATTATTACGGCACATAGAATGACTTCGGTAGTGGACTGTGATGAGATTATATATATGAAAGACGGGGTCATTACAGAACGAGGCAGCTTTGAAGAATTGATGGCATTAAACGGTGAATTTGCAGAAGTTTACAATGTTCAGCAGGCGCAAAAACGACAGATAGTCGATTTTGATTCGCTTGTAAGAGAAGGCGAGGGAGTCTAAATGGCAAAGCGAAATACCTATTTTCAAGATGAAAAAGTTGAAAAAAAGATAGACATTAAACAGTTGGGAAGAACTTTGAGTTATATTCTTCCTTATAAAACAGTATTTGCTTTAGTTGCGGTTTTGATGCTTATTTCTACTTTGGTAGCATTAATACCGCCACTGGTGCTAAAAGAAATTACGGACAGGGTAATTCCGAATAAGGACTATGCCCAGCTTGCTTATATGATTTTATGCGTGATAGCACTTGCTGTGGTTGAGATGAGTATTACGTTTGCTTATTCCAGATTGATGGGCAGAACGGGTCATAATATTATCGCCAAGGTACGTCAGGATGTGTTTTTTAAGCTTCAAGAGCTTCCGTTTGACTATTTTGACAGTATTCCGAATGGCAAAATAGTGGTACGTGTAACAGATTATGTTAACGGACTGGCAAATTTCTTTACCAATTATATTTTGATGTTTGTGATTCATATAGTCAAAATAGTGGTAGTAACCATATTTATGTTGTTTTTAAGTCCCAGACTTACCGTTATTGTGCTGGTTACGGTCATCCCGATGCTGACCTGTGTTTTGCTGTTAAGGCATTCCATCAGAAGTCTTTTTGCAGAGAATATTGCCAAGTCTTCCAATAGAACCGCATTTATTGTGGAATCTATCATGGGTGAGAAAATTGTTAAGAATTATAATCGTTCTGAGAGGAATGAGAAAATTTATGAAGACATTCACGAAGTGGCATTAAAACAATGGCGTAAAATTTACTTTAGAAATGAGTTAAATGGTCCTATTGTTGAGTTGTTTTGGAATGTGGGAACCTTGTGTCTCTATGGAGTTGCACTCGGAATGCTGATGGAAGGCAGCCCGATTGTGAATGTAGGTCTTATGACTACCTTCACGGCTTATATGTCCCAATTTAACGGTCCGTTAAATCAAATCGCGTCCCTGATTCAGAATCTTGCGGAGGTAAGCTCGAATTTGGAGAGGGTATTCGATACGATAGATTATCCTGTATCCATCAAGGATAAAGAGGGAAGTGTTGCACTGGAAAATGTGAAAGGAAAAATTGATTTTAATAATATCACTTTTGCATATGAGGATGATAATAACATTCTGGAAAATTTTGATTTGCACGTAAAACCGGGAGAAACGATTGCCTTGGTAGGACCCACCGGCGCCGGCAAAACAACGGTCATCAATATGCTCACCCGATTTTATGATGTGCAAAAGGGTTCTATTACCATTGATGATAAGGATGTAAGAGATGTAACACTTCGTTCGCTCCGTAAAGAGGTTGGTGTTTTAATGCAGGATCCTTTTATCTTTAAAGGAACGGTAATGGAAAATATACGATACGGAAGACCGGATGCCACGGATGAGGAATGTATCGAAGCAGCTAAGACCATTGCGGCAGATAAGTGTATTAATAAGCTGAAGGACGGATATTATCATGTTCTGGAGGAGGGCGGAGAAGGATTATCTGCAGGGGAGAAGCAGTTAATCAGCTTTTCCAGAATCATTCTCAAGAATCCGTCGGTTATTATTCTTGATGAAGCAACCAGTTCCATTGATACGGAGACGGAGATTTTGATTCAGAAGGCATTGGATGTGATTATTGCAGATAAGACGGCTTTCGTTGTTGCACACAGACTATCGACGATAAGAAATGCAGACAGAATTCTCTATATTTCGGATAAGGGCATTGCTGAGCAGGGCTCCCACGAAGAATTAATGGAAAGAAAGGGCTTTTATTATTTGATGAACGTTTAAATTGTGTTATAACTTATTATCTTTTTGAAAGGAATCTATGATGAGCGAACAGATTACTATATTGGAAAAGAATACACCGAAGAGTTTTCAAAAAGTATGTAACTTGATTACGGTAGTGTTGTTTGCGGTTGTGATTTTTATACCGCTTATGCTGCTTGTTACCACCGGGGAGGATAAGGTGGTAATGGAAGGAGAAAAGCAGTATACAAAACCTCAGTTTGCGGTATCGGATTTTATTACTTCAGATTTCCAAAATAATTTTGAATTATGGTTCTCTACGAAGTATCCGATGCGTGGCAGCATTGTTTCTTCTTATCGTCAGCTTCAATATGATACTTCTAATATTGGCTTTGACATTAGTACTGCGTTCCTGGCCTCTGCAACAACGGATGAGGAAGAGATTAAGCAGGAAGACAGAGCCAAAGCTGACAGCGCAGAGTCTGCGGCTGAGGAAGTGGGCTACAGTACAAAGAATCCTATGTATGCAGATATAAATAAGCGTCTTTATAATCGTAAAGCACAGGATTTAACGACCTATAAGGGAACAGAGCAGGTAATTATCGGAAAAACCGGTTATCTGTATGAAAACGGATATATCAATGAATATTATGGATATTCCCAGAAATATCGCGACTGCTCTGATGAGTATCTGGTGGAGCGCGTGGAAAAGCTTGCCTATATTCAAAAACGTTTGGGTGAGATGGGAAAAGCATTTGCATTGATTATCACTCCAAGTAAGGCAGCAGAATATGAACGCTTTATTCCGGAGTGGTATAAGGCACAGAATACGGCGCCGGAGAATTATGAGCGTCCGATAGAACGTCTGATGCCTCTTTTGGATGACGCAGGTATTACTTATCTTCGCTGCTCGGATTATTACAAAGAAATCGGTTTGGATGAGACGTTTCCTCTGACCGGTATTCATTGGAACAAAATAGCTGCCTATGAGGCATCGCGAAAGATGATAGATATCTACGAGGAGCAGAGAGGAACTACTGTCCGTAATATTACTACTCATAAGATTATCCAAAGAAGCACGATATCAGGCTTTGGAAGTAACGATGCCGATATCTTTGGTATTGCGTACAGTGGTGTGGACCCTAAGGATGCCATTCGCGATGATCTTTACTATTGGCCGGAAATCGAAATAGAAGACTATGAAGTAAACAAAACCTTTAGTCTCTTTCTGCAGGGAGGCTCCTTCAGCTGGGATTTGAAATATTACTATGAACAGTATGGTTTGATTGATAAGCTGAGTCAATTTGACTACAACAACTGGCAGGGCGGCTCTGATACAGACCCCTTCAAAATCGGCGACGAGGGATGGAAACAGGCACTTATGGGAATTGATTATGTCATTTTAGAGTGCAATGAACAGTATGTGTGTATGATGGGAACCAATCCGCCGAAGTGGGGGGCAAATGATAAGAAACCTCTTACGGTTGCTGAAAAGGATGTATATGAATCCCTTTATAATTATTTAAAGAGTACTGAAAAAAACTAACACGAAAGGAATAGGCAAGATGATTTTCAGTTCAACAATATTTCTTTTTATTTTTCTGCCCATAGTATTACTTGCAAACTTTATGATTCCTCAAAAATATGTGGAAATAAAAAATGCACTTCTTCTGATTGCTTCTTTGTTCTTTTATGCATGGGGAGAGCCGAAAAATGTAGTTTTAATGCTGCTGTCAATAGGAGTAAATTATTTTTTGGGTAATCTGATTGGCAAATCTGGGTTTGCGCCCGGAAAGCGCAAGGCTGTGCTGATTGTATCAGTGGTTTTTAATTTGGGACTGTTGTTTTTCTTTAAATATTTTAATTTTGTTACCGGTGGTATTTTCCCGGAAATTGCACTTCCTATCGGTATTTCCTTCTTTACGTTCCAGATTATGTCTTACGTGATTGACGTATACCGGGGAAATGTAGAGCCACAAAGAAATCTGCTGAAGCTGGCATTGTATATTTCTTTGTTCCCTCAGCTGATTGCAGGTCCCATTGTCCGTTATGTGGATGTTGAAAAACAGCTGTCTGACCGTGTGTGCACGTTGGAAAAAACAGCTAAAGGTATGATCCGCTTTTCCATGGGTCTGGCAAAAAAAGTTATTGTTTCCAATACGGTAGCGCTGATTGCTGACACGGTATTCAATATGGATGGTACGGTTCCTGCAGTGACGGCATGGATGGGTGTGATTTGCTACGCTCTGCAGATTTATTTCGATTTTTCGGGTTATTCGGATATGGCAATCGGAATCGGACACATGCTTGGCTTTGATTTCCTGGAGAACTTTAATTATCCGTACATATCAACTTCTGTACAGGAATTTTGGAGACGCTGGCATATTTCGCTTTCAAGCTGGTTTCGTGATTATCTTTACATTCCGCTTGGAGGCAATCGCAAAGGTACAGCCCGTACCTATTTGAATCTGCTTATTGTTTTTGCTGCTACAGGGTTTTGGCATGGCGCGTCCTGGAATTTTCTTGTTTGGGGATTGTTTTACGGAATATTCCTGATTATTGAACGTTTAGGATTCAATCGGATTTTGGCTAAAATTCCCAAATTGATTGGCTGGCTTTATACGATGCTTGTGGTATTGGTGGCATGGGTTTTCTTCCGTGCAGAGACAATGGGTGCGGCAGTAAAATATATTGGTGAAATGTTCTCCTTTAATGGCGGACTTGCGCATGCAATGTCACAGTTTACGAACTTGTCATTTTTCATTATGCTGTTGGCGCTGATTATATCTACACCGGTATATCCGTTTGTTAAGAATAAAATCGGAAAAACACAGCTGGGTGAAAAAATAGTTGCGGTAGTCGAGATTGTGTTGATGGTAGTGTTGCTGATTGCTTCTGCGGTCTTCCTTAGCGGCTCTGACTACAACCCGTTTATTTACTTTAGATTCTAATACAATTGTGCATGAAAAAATGAAAAGAGAGGATATAACTATGTTGGTACCTAATTATTATGAAGACCCGCATGTATTGCATGTAAATTCAATGCCTGACAGGAGTTACTATATTCCGGCATCCAAGGTGCTGGACACACTGGTAGAGCATAGAGAGGAGTCAGACCGTTTTCAATTGTTAAACGGTGATTGGAAGTTCAAATATTTTTCGAGCATCTATGATGTAAAGGAAGAGTTTTATCAGAAGGATTACCAAACAAGTGATTTTGATACCGTAAAGGTACCGGGTGTGTGGCAGAATTACGGATATGATACGCATCAGTATACGAATGTGATGTATCCGTTCCCGTTTGATCCGCCCTATGTACCGCAGGATAACCCGTGCGGTACCTATGTATTGGATTTTAACTACAAAAAGAGTGAGGATACACCGAATACCTATTTGGTGTTCGAGGGTGTGGATTCCTGCTTCTATGTCTGGGTAAACGGCAGATATATCGGCTATAGCCAGGTATCTCATTCCACGACAGAGTTTGACATTACTGAGGCTTGTGTGGATGGCTCGAATCGTCTTGCGGTATTGGTGTTGAAATGGTGTGACGGAAGCTATTTAGAGGATCAGGACAAATTCCGCATGAGCGGTATCTTTAATGATGTCTATATTCTGAGCAGACCTCGGGAGGTAATCTTTGACTACTTTATTAAGACAAGCCATAATGCCGATACTGCCAAGGTAATGGTGGAGCTGAAGTATTTACAGAATCCGGTAGCTACGAAAATAAATCTTTTTAATATGGAGAAAGAGCTTGTAGGAACCTGCGAGGTAACAGGTACTACAGGAGAAGTAAAGGCTGAAATGGAGATTCAGAATCCTTTTTTGTGGGATGCAGAACATCCGTATCTGTATACTATTACCTTGGAGACGGACAAGGAAGTCATTACGGATCGTGTAGGTATCCGTACCATTTACATTCAGAATAAGGTGGTTTATGTCAATGGCAATCCTGTTGTATTCCACGGTGTAAACAGGCATGATTCCAATCCTAAGACGGGCTTCAGAGTTACTGTTGATGACATCAAAAAGGATATGCAGTTGATGAAGCTGCATAATGTGAATGGTATCCGTACCAGCCATTATCCAAATCAGCCGTTTTTCTATCAGCTGTGCGACCAGTACGGATTCTTTGTCATCGGCGAGGCGGATAATGAAAGCCATGGCGCAACCGCCCTTTATTGTGAAGGTGCTGACTCGGATGAAATCCGTAAAACCTGGTTTGATTCCATCGTAGACAATCCGGAATTTGTGGAAGCTACTGTAGATCGTACCATGCGAGCTGTTCAGAGAGAAAAAAACAGACCGTCGGTTGTAATCTGGTCCATGGGAAATGAATGCGGATATGGTTGTACCTTTGAAGAAGCCTTAAAATGGACGAAAAGCTTTGATGATACCAGACTGACACATTTGGAAAGCGCGGGACATCATAGCCATAAGCGTGATTTTGACCATTCTAACCTTGATTTATTCAGTAGAATGTATGCATCTACACAGGAAATGAAAGAGCGTATCGGTAAAGGCCTGGATAAGCCGTTTATTCAGTGTGAGTACTGTCATGCCATGGGTAACGGACCGGGAGACTTGGAAGAGTATTTCGAGATATTTTACGGTGAAGATATTGCTTGCGGCGGCTTTGTATGGGAATGGTGTGATCACGCCATCGAAAAGGGTGTGGCAGAAAACGGAAAGACGATTTATTACTATGGCGGAGATCATGGAGAGGCTGTTCATGACGGTAATTTCTGTATGGATGGCTTGGTGTATCCGGACAGAAGACCTCATACCGGACTCTTGGAACACAAGAATGTATATCGTCCGATGAGGGTGCTGTCCTTTGAGCAGCAGAGCAAAGAGGCTTGTTTGAAGAACTTTATGCTCTTTACCAATGTAAAGGATTACCTCAGGATAAAATATGAAGTCAATTGTGATGGGGTTGTGGTAGAGCAGGGAGAGGTGGAAACGCCTTCCGTAGAACCTTTAAAAACAGGAACTGTTAAGCTTCCGGTTTCTGTTCCGGAAAAAGGTAAGGCTTATCTGAAGGTTTCCTACCATACGAAGAAAGCAGATGTTTTTGTACCGGAAGATTATGAGCTGGGCTTTGATGAAGTGGCACTGGATAATGCGGACAGCAGAAATCAGAAGAGTGCTCAGCTGGCGGAGCAGTTTGGTAAGTCAAAGGCAGACTTAAAGGTAGAAGAGAACGACGCATTTGTTATTGTGGAGGGTAAAGAGTTCCGATACAGTCTGGATAAGCGTACCGGTTTGTTTGCTTCGTTAAATGTAGGCGGGAAAGAACAGCTTCAGCGTCCGATGGAGGTGAATATCTGGCGGGCTCCTACGGATAATGACAGAAATATTAAACACAACTGGTATCATGCAAAATATCATTGGGCATATGCCCGTGCGTATGACGCAGTAGTGGAGCAGAAAGCTGATACGGTTCAGATCCGTTGTCATATGTCCATGAATGCACCTACTGTTCAGAAAATATTGGAAATGGATACTCTTTGGAGCATAGACGGAAACGGAGCAATTAAGCTTTCCATGAAGGTAACCCGTCGACCGGAATTCCCCAGACTGCCAAGATTCGGCCTTCGTCTGTTTTTAAACAAAGACATGGAGGATATCGAATACTATGGTATGGGTCCTATGGAAAGTTATGTTGACAAGCATAGAGCCGCAAGTCATGGCTGCTACCGTGCCAAGGTAGCTGATATGCATGAAGACTATCTGTTTCCACAGGAAAACGGCAGTCATTTTGACTGCTCCTATGTATTGGTAAGTGGAGATTCCTGCCAATTGGCAGCAACTGCAGAGAAAGTATTCTGCTTCAATGCGTCGATGTACACACAGGAGGAATTAACGCAGAAAAATCATAATTATGAGTTAGAGTCTTCCGAATCAACTGTTTTGTGTTTGGACTATGCACAGAGTGGTATTGGCTCTAATAGCTGTGGTCCTGATCTTTTGGAGCAGTATAGATTGGATGCACCGGAATTTACATTTGATATAACTATTGACATAATATTATATAATGATATACACTACACAAAGAAGTATCTGTAGAATATAGAAAACGGGAGGTATTGTGATTATGTCAAAAGAAACTTGTTCGACGAGCTTGTCACGCTCTATTGCAACGGAAGGAATGGTACTTTTAAAAAATGAAGGAAATGTATTGCCTTTAAAGGCGGATACAAAAGCAGCTATCTTTGGAAAAGGGCAGATTGACTTTGTTAAGGGAGGAACCGGTTCCGGAGATGTGCAGTGCGGACATATTGTCGGCTTGCTGGAGGGAATGGAGAATAAGGCCAAGGAAGGAAAAATCTCCATTTACGAGGAGCTTGCCGCAAAATATAAAGAAGACAGCAGTTACATGCCTTCAGAGGAGGATATCAAAGCTGCTGTTGCTAATGCAGACTCAGCCATCTGTGTGATTACACGTAATTCCGGAGAGGGTGGAGACAGAAAGGCGGAGGCCGGAGATTATTATCTGTCCGAGGATGAGATTAAGCTGTTGGATGCCGTTACAGGTGCCGGCTTTAAGAACGTAATCGTTATTTTAAATATTGGTGGTATCGTGGATACTACAAAGTTGCTTGCATATACTCAGATAAAGTCCATTCTGCTTGCCTGGCAGCCGGGAATGGACGGAGGAGATGCTGTTGCAGATATTTTAGTGGGCGAGGTGTCTCCGAGTGGTAAGCTTGCAGATACTTTTGCGGCGGATTTTTATGATTATCCTTCTTCACCGACATTTAATGAGTGTGAGGATTATGCAAAATATACAGAAGATATTTTTGTAGGCTATCGTTACTTTGAAACCTTTGATCCGGATTATAAGAAGGTGAATTTTGAATTTGGTTTTGGCCTTTCCTATACGACCTTTGACCTTTCTGATATGAACTTTGCAGAGGAAAACGGTGATATGGCTGTGTCGGTTAAGGTAACCAACACCGGAAATTGTGACGGAAAAGAGGTTGTACAGGTTTATTATGCAGCACCTCAGGGTAAATTAGGTAAGCCTGCAAAGGAACTGATTGCCTTTGCAAAGACAAAGCTGCTTGCTCCGGGCGAGGCACAAGTGGTAACTATGCGTTTTGCGATAAATGATATGGCAAGCTACGATGATACCGGTAAGGTTCAGAAATCTGCCTATGTATTGGAAGCGGGCGGTTATGATATCTTTGTGGGAAATTCCGTACGAAATGCCAAGGAAGCAGGAGTCAGATATACTTATCAGGTTGCAAATACGATTGTAACAAAGCAGTTGACAGAGCAGGTAAAGGCCAAATTGCTCGAGAAGCGTCTGCTTGCTGACGGAACTTATGAAGATATTTATGATGATACAGAGATTGCGGTTCCGTTAGGAAAAGAATACACAAGAATCGAAGCAGAACAGTTCTATACAAAGCATCGTCATGCAGATGTTGTGTTTAATAACGCTGCTACCAAATCGGGCTTAAAGATGAATACCTCCAATGAAGGATTACGCTATGCAGTGTATGCGGTTGATGTGGAAGAGGCCGGAAAATACAATATTGCATTGGGAATTGGTAACGAGGGAGAAGCTGTTGAAAATGCAGTGGTATTTTATGTTGGAGACAAGGCTCAGACGGAAGCTGTGATGACACTTCCTGCAACAGGCGGTTTATGGACGACGTTAACAGTAGATGGCAGGATTAAGCTTGAATTAAATAAGGGTGTAAACTTCATTAAGGTTGAGTTTGTATGTAATGAAAAGTTCCAGGGTGTTTTGAATTATATCACACTGGTACATGAGGATTTGGCAGATGTTCCGGTAGAGGATCCGGCATATACAGACTACAGAAAGTGTATTTCTCATACAGACGACGAGATTAATCGTTCCAATCCGGCTAAAGACGGCAAGATTACCTTTGGCATGTTGATGAAGAATCCGGACCTGATGGATGATTTCCTTGGTCAGCTTTCTCTTTTACAGTTGATTTCCCTGTTGCACGGACATCAGGAAAAGACAACTGCCGGAACAGGAAGTATCGGTGGCGTGGAAGAATTTGAGATTCCGTCAGCTGAGACTGCGGACGGTCCTGCAGGTCTTAGAATGAAGAGCGATACAACAGCATATCCGATTGAAACCATGCTTGCATGTACCTGGAATCCGGATGTGTTATATCAGATGGGTGAAGCGGTTGCGAAAGAAGCAGAGGCAAGTGAGGTTGATATTTGGCTGGCTCCGGCTTCTAATATACATAGAAATCCTCTGTGCGGACGTAATTTTGAATACTATTCCGAAGACCCATATCTTTCCGGTATGATGGCATCAGCTATTATCAGCGGAGTACAGGATCATGGAATCGGAGCGGTGATGAAGCATTTTCTTGCAAATGAAAAGGAAACAAACCGTGTGTATTCAGATAGTCGGGCGTCTGAGAGAGCGTTACGAGAGATTTATTTAAAACCGTTTGAAATCGCAATCGGAAAAGCGAATCCGTGGGCTATTATGTCCTCCTATAATAAACTGAATGGTGTGTATACAGCATCCAACTACTCTCTTCTTACCGAGATTCTTCGTAAGGAATGGGGCTATGACGGTCTGGTTACCTCTGATTGGTGGAATACCAGCGTGGCATATCGAGAATTGGTTGCGGGTGAGAACCTGAAGATGAAATCCGGCGATGTTCCAAGCGTGGTTGGTGCGTACAAATGCGGCATTTTGAGCCGTAAGGAGATAGAGAATCATGCACGCAAGGTAATTGAACTGATTATGAAGACCAAATCAGCTCATCGTGTTTAAATGAGAAAAAGAAAGAGAGGAAAGGTGACGAAATGAACATTCCGGCAACCCTGGAACGGAAAGCAAAAGAATTGGAAAGTTATTATAAAGCACACTATGAACCTTTATCCCAAATGGTTGGTCAATGCTTTTTAAATACGATTGAAACAACGGTAAAAGAATTGGAGGAT
This sequence comes from uncultured Roseburia sp., assembly GCA_964387365.1. Classification (GTDB taxonomy): domain Bacteria; phylum Bacillota; class Clostridia; order Lachnospirales; family Lachnospiraceae; genus COE1. The sequence goes on from CAYLWP010000014.1 coordinate 15,093, forward strand.
GGCACCAGCTTTGTTATTACCGGCGATATACCTGCAATGTGGCTCAGAGATTCATCTGCACAGGTAAGGCCATATGTCAGATTTGCAAAAGAAGATCCGGAGTTACAGAGAATTTTGGAGAGTGTACTTGAGAAACAGGCGGAGTTTGTCTGCCTGGATCCGTATGCAAATGCTTTTAATGAGAGCAGCAGCGGTGCAGGACATAAGGATGATACACAGCTGAATGACCATGTTTGGGAGAGAAAATATGAGGTGGATTCTTTGTGTGCTCCCTTGTATTTAGCGCATGTATACTGGAAAACGACCGGAAAGAAGACTATTTTTACGGAACGCTTACATAAAATGATAGCCTGCATTATTAAGGTATTCCGTACAGAACAGGATCATAGTCAGTCTGAGTATTATTTTAGAAGATATCATTGTCCTGTTACAGATACCTTACCTCGTAACGGAAAGGGAAGACCTGTCAATATTACGGGTATGACCTGGTCAGGCTTTCGCCCTTCTGATGATTGCTGTACGTTTGGTTATCTGATTCCTGCCAATATGATGGCAGTAAAAGCAATGGAGTATGCCGCAGAGCTCTGTATAGAAGGATATCAGGACGAGCAGATGGCGCAGGAGTGCACAAGTCTTGCAACGGAAATAAAGGACGGTATTGAGCACTACGGAATCGTAAATCATCCGAAATACGGTAAAATGTATGCGTTTGAAACGGATGGATATGGAAATTACAATCTGATGGATGATGCAAACTCTCCAAGCTTGCTGGCAATGCCGTATCTTGATTATTGCGACAGGGAAGATGAGTTGTATCAGAATACACGCAAGTTCATTCTTTCTACGGATAATCCGTACTATAAGATTGGCAGTGTGGCAAGAGGTGTAGGAAGTCCGCATACGCCCAAAGGATATATCTGGCATATCGGAATTGTAATGCAGGCACTGACCTCGACTGATAAAAAGGAGATTCAGGACTGTTTGGAAATGCTTTCTAAGACACATGCAGGAACCAACTACATGCATGAGGCATTTAATCCGAATAACCCGGAGGAGTTTACACGTTCCTGGTTTGCGTGGGCAAATACACTTTTTGCGGAGCTGCTTGTAAATTTGATGGAAGAAGATTTTTTTTAAAAATAAAGTAGTGAGACAAAGCCTGTGAGGATAAATCACAGGCTTTTTTTTACCTTGTTTGTTAATATAAATAAGCATAGAAAAAAGGTTAACATAAAAAGAATACAATATTTAAAAAATGTATTGACATATCAATGCAATGGATATATTATATCAATATATCCTTTAGAACAAAATGCTGAAAGCGTTAAGGAGAGGGAGCTGGTGCTATAAAAAAGAGAATTGTAGTAATCTTGTTCGGGTTAATAACACTTATGAGTGTTATGACATCAGGGTGCTCAAAACAGTCAGAACAATCAGAGACCAAAGGTTCCCCGGAAAGCATTGTTGAGACCGAATCTCAACAGCAGGAACCAACTGAGGCAAACGAACAAACGGATATCTCAAGTGAAGATGAAATAAAAACGGAGAATAATATGAATAAGACTTATACAGTGGAAGAAGCTGCGTATGAGAGCTTTACCAGTTTTATCGATGGCTATTATTTTAAAAGCAAGGTTTCGGATTACGGTTTGTTTTTAGAAGTAGATAAAAAAGAGATGCATTTTTGGGATCAGGCAGAGATTTACGAGGTCGTAATAGATGCATACGAGCGTACAGGGGATAAGAGATATTATGACATGATAAAGGAAATTTTCGATGGATTCACCAGAACCCACGGAACGGATTGGGAGTGGAATGAGTACAACGATGATATCATGTGGATGACAATCGCTTGTACAAGAGCTTACAACGATACCGGAGATAAGGAATTTTTGGATATAGCAGTTAAGCATTTTGATATGGTATGGGACAGAGCCTGGACGGATGATTTGGGCGGTGGCCTGTGGTGGAGAACCGACAACAATACCAAGAATGCCTGCGTTAACTGCCCGGGTGCCATTGCAGCCTGCTTGCTGGGAGATGCATTGGATGATGAAAGCTACTATGACAAAGCAAAGATGATGATGGATTGGGTAATAGAGAATATCTATGATTCCCAAACCGGTAATGTCTACGACGCATACAATATCAAGGGTGAAAAGAATCCGTGGGCATCTACCTATAATCAGGGAACCTTTATCGGTGCGAACACTTTACTGTATTTACATACCGGAGACGGAAATTATTTATCAAAGGCACGCAGAGCGGCAGATTATACTATGGAGAACATGTACAATTATGGTGTTATGAACAACGAAGATAACACGAATGATTTGATTGGCTTCAAGGGTATTCTGACCAGATGGATGTACTGCTTTGCCGTAAACTGTGACCAGAAGGATGTTATGGAGTGGCTTAAGAAAAATGCAACGACTGCATGGAGCAATAGAAATGCAGACGGCATTATGGCAACAAGCTGGAATACAAAAACACCGGATAACGCACAGGTTAAAACCTTTAGTGCAAGTACAGCAGTAGCTGCACTTCACAATTGTAAGGAAAGTGAAGCGACTTCTTTACAGGCGGGAGAATATAATAAGGCATCTGCATTCGACCGTTGCGGAAGAATGTGGATTACCGAAAAAAATGACGACAGCCTGGTAATGGAAACTTTTGCAGACAACGCATTTATGGAATATGCACATGTGAAATTTGCAGAAGAATATACAAAGGTAAAAATCACTGCAGGAGCAGAAACGGAGACTAAGATGGAAATTCGTTTAGATGCACCTGACGGTGAAACGGTGGCAAGTGTAACGGTTGCACCGGGTACAATGGCAAGTCCACAGGAAATTGAAGTGGATGCAAAAGGGGTAAAAGGCAAAAGTCAGAGAATATATATTGTATTCCCTGACAGCGGAACCAAAGTTAAAGTTTCTGGTTTTCAATTTGGGTCTTAATACCATAAGGGGTTTAAGATAAAAGAAAAAAAGGAGGGTTATAAAATTGAAGAAGAAATTAATTAGTTGTTTATTGTGCACATCTTTGGTGCTCACAATGGCGGGATGTGGTAAGGATGCTACAACCACAGACAGTGTTCAGGAGCAGACTACTACTGTAGAGACACAGGTAGAAGAAACTGTGGAACAGGAAACTGAGAAGGAAGCAGTTACAGAAGAGGCTAAAGAAGGGGTTAAGGAAGAAGAATCCACTGCACTTGATGCAGCAGGACGTATCGAGTTCGAAAACTTCATTGATGGTCATGAAGGTATTTCAACAGAAGCGTCAGAGGATGAGACAACACAGTTATGCGGATTGAATAAGTCAGGCTATGCAGGTTATACACTTAACCTTGGCGATGGCGGATATAATCAGGCAGCTATTCGTTATTCCTCTGATACAGCAGGCGGCAAGGTGGAGATTCGTTACATGTCCACAGAAGGAGATTTACTTGGTGAAGTAGAACTTCCGGGAACCGGCGGTTGGAGTAACTATGAAACTGTAAATGTAGATCTTCCTAATTTAGAAAGCTTTGGAAGAGAGAAGACTCTTTATTTCGTATTCTCAGGTGATGATTACCTTTACAACCTGAACTGGTTCCAGTTATACAAGGTTGGATCTGCTTCTGAAAAGCTGGAAGCAGAGAGCTATGCAGCTAGTAACGCAATTGTTGCTGAGGCTACAAGCGATACAGTAGGCGCTGAGGGTGATATGAATATCGGTGGTATTCAGAACGGCGCTTGGTCTATGTACAAGGTTAACTTCGGCGAAGGCGGTATGAAGGAAATGGCTGTAAGAGCTTCTTCAGCTACCGAAGGTGGTGAAATCGAAGTTCGTCTTGGCGCAGTTGATGGTCAGCTTGTTGGTAAAGTTCCTGTTACCGGGACCGGCGACTGGGCTGTATATCAGGATTTTGCAGCAGAGCTTCCTGATCTTGCAGGCGTAACAGGCGCACAGGATGTATATATGGTATACACAGGAAATGACTATCTGTTCAATATCAACTACTTCCAGTTCACAAAGGGACCTCTTGATGCTTCAGCAAGAATTGAAGCTGAGGATTGCATCGAGTTAGTTGGTGACGGAATTATTGCTGAGGATTGTGGTGCAGAATCAGCTGACGCACCTACACAGAACCTTGGTGGTGTAACACCGGGAACAGGTGCAGGATACAGAATCAACTTTGGTGATGGCGGATATACCAAGATGAAGGTTAGAGCTTCCAGTCCTATGGAAGGTGGTTATATTATCGCTCACGCAGGTTCTATCACCGGTGAAGAAGTATTCAGAGTACAGATTGGTGACAATACTGTATACGGTGGTGACTGGGGCAACTATGGTGATTGGGATTTCGATGCTGTTGAAGGCTTAGATGCTTTAACAGGTACACAGACCCTTTACTTTGAATTCCAGATTCCGGAAGGAAGTAGTGCAAGCCATTGCTTCAATATCAACTGGTATGAATTTTCTAAGTAATTGACAGGAGGAGAAGAAGGTATGAGATTTAAAAGATTTATGGGAATTCTCCTTGCGCTAACTATGACCATGGGCAGTTTAACTGCCTGTGGCAGTAAGGATACAACAGCTGATACTGCTGCAGATACAACAGAAACAGCTGAAGCAGAGACAACAGCTGCTGCTGAAGAAGGTTATCCTTTTGAAGTTCAGGATTTGAACGGATATGTATTTACTGTTGCAGATAATAACACGGCAAGATGGTTCCCTGAGGAGGGAAGCTCAGAAATTGCTAATGCAATTCTTGAGCGTGTGAACACTGTACAGGATCTGCTCAATTGTAAAATTGAGGTAGTTCCGTATGATGAAACAGAGTTTGCTAATGCACATACTGCAGGTGATAAGTACGCAGATATCGTTGTTTGTGAGACTTGGAGCTTGGGCAGACACATCGGTGCCGGACGTATTGTTGATTTGGCAGAGTTAGATGGATTAAATCTGGATGCTGATTACTGGAATAAGTATAGCACAAATAATTTACTTGCTTTCCGTGGAAAGGTATACGGCGCATCTGCTCCTTTTGCAAGCCAGGCAAACGAAGTATTCATGATGTTCTTTAACAAGAGAATCATTGAAGAGCTTGGTCTTGAAAGTCCATATGACTTATATGAGAAAAATGAATGGACATTGTCTAAGTTTGCAGAGTACTGTCAGGCAGCAAAGAAAGACTTAAACGGTGATGGTGTTTTTGATACGAATGACAGATATGGATTTACTCCGGGTCATGAGTATGATGGTCCTGTAGTATTGTATCTGGGTGCAGGTATGCATTTCTACAGAGAAATGGAGGATGGTTCCATCAAATTTGAGATGAACACTCCGGAAGCATTTAGTGTTACTAATACTATTAAAAACAGTTGCTATAATCCGGGCGATTCCTTGTTCCCTAAAAATGAAAGCGATGAACAGAATGCATTTGCAGAGGCATTCGTTGACGGTAAGAGTTTATTCTACTGCTATAGCAGAGGTAGAGGTGTAGCAGATGTTGTCTACGATATGGAAGACGATTTCGGTATCGTACCTATTCCAAGAGGTGATGATCAGGATACATATTATTGTTGGGTATCCCATGATGCTCCTAGCGTTTCTGTTCCTGCAAACAACCCTGACAAAGACAAGACTGCTTTGATTATGGAAGCATTGGCTTACTTCTCACAGGAAGAAAACGAGCTTGAATTGGAAGAGTTCTGTAACACAAAACTGAGAGATGAGGAATCTCGAGAGATTTTATATGAAATTCCTCAGTATGCATGCTCTGACCTTGCATTCATCGGTCAGCAATGTGCATCCGGTTTCTATGATGTTCTTAATGCATTCTATGAAGTTAACTATAAAGCAAGAGAGAAGGAGATTGCATCTTCTATAGCTGCTGTTGAGATTAAGGTAGAGACTGGTATTGAAGAGTTCATCAATATTATGGAAGGAAATACAGCAACAGAATAATAGCAGGAAATGCTAATTCTGGTAGGGGAAGGGATGCAAATGAAGCCGAATAGGATAAGTTTGTATCCCTTTTCTATATTGGAGGTTTCTATGAAGAAAAATAGAGTTAAGAAGTTGTTATGTTTTATACTTTCTTTTGTGATGACATTTCCTGTGATTGCGCAGCCGGGAACAGTTCGGGCGGAGGAAACGGTTCAGGCAGAGGAAACGGAAAGTTTCGATTATTATCAGGGACTAACCTATAACGAATACAAAGAAATGTATAAAGACGTTGCTATGGGGGCGGATGTATATACAGTTGATGCAACTGATTTTCTTGAGCAGAGCGGTGAAGTGTCAATTGTTGCGAACCCTGATGCTACAAAGAATGGGGATGTAGTGTATACAGGGGAAGATGGGTGCGTAACCTATCAGATCGATGTAAAAAAAGCCGGTTTATATTGCCTACAGGTAGAGTACATGCCGGCGCCCGGAAATGAAAACGATATAGAAAGAAACATCTTGATTGATGGTGAAATTCCGTATAAGCAGGCCCAGTTTGTTACTTTTTCACGAATTTGGCATGATACGGAGGATATACGGCAGGATATTAACGGGAATGACATTAGGCCTATACAGGAAGAGGTAGAAGAATGGAGAAACGTATTTGTATATGATTCCTCCAGATATTCTAATGATCCGTTAATGTTTTATTTATCAGAGGGGAAACATCTCATCTCATTGGAAGGTGAGAGAGAGACTATGTACATCTCTTCTCTGTCAGTCAGACCAAAAGATGAGCTTAAAGATTATAGCGAAGTGAAAGCAGAGTATGCGGTAAACGGATATAAGCCGGCAAGTGCAGAACCAATCAAGGTTCAGGCTGAGAATATGTATCAGAAATCTGATTATACCTTATATCAGACTTCCGATAAAACATCTGCTATCACAGAACCGCAGGATCCTTCAAAAGTGAAGTTAAATCAGATCAGCGGTGATAAATTTAAGGTAGCCGGTCAGTGGATATCCTGGGAGATAGAGGTACCGGAAGATGGCTTGTATGAGATTGCATTGCGTTATAAGCAGAATTTATTGTCAGGACTCTATACAACGAGAGCTATCAAAGTGGATGGAGTGGTTCCGTTTGCAGAAGCCTCTAATTTACACTTCAACTATTCAGGTGACTGGAAGCTGGAGGCACTGGGAAATGGTGAAGAAAATTATCAGTTTTACTTAACTGCAGGAAAGCATTTGCTCACAATGGAAGTAGTATTGGGTGATATGGCAGATGTGATTGCAGAGGTTGACGATAGTTTGACAGAGTTGAATGCCATTTATAGAGAGATTCTCCTCCTGACAGGAGCAGACGCGGATATCTATCGTGATTATAACTTTGATCGCCAGATTCCTCAGACGATTGAAAAAATGAAGGTTCAGGCAGATAAGCTTGCTGCAGTGTCTGAATATTTGGAAACAGTGGTAGGAACTAAGGGTGAACAGATTGTTGCCCTGGATAAATTGGCTTACCAGTTAGAGAGAATGCATAACGATCCTACACAGATTGCAGGCAATTTTTCCCAGTATAAGGATAATATTGCAAGTCTTGCAGATTGGATTGTAACGGTTAGCGGTCAGCCGCTGTCTGTGGATTACATCATGGTAACTGCTCCGGGAGAACAGCTTCCTAAGGGCGAAGCAGGTGTATTTGCAGCTATGGGCTTTGAAATCAAGAGCTTTTTCATGTCATTCTTTACTGATTACAGTACACTTGGTCAGACCGTAGAGTATGAACAGGTAGGTGATGACAGCATTGAGGTATGGATTACGTCCGGTCGTGACCAGTCTAATATCATAAGACAGCTGATTAATAATTCATTTACACCTGAGACAGGTATTAATGTAGAGTTAAAGCTGGTAAATGCCGGAACACTCCTTCCTGCTGTATTGTCAGGTCAGGGACCGGATGTTGCATTGGGTAATCAGATGGCAGAACCGATTCAGTATGCGTTGCGAAACGCTGCGATTGATTTATCCGGATTTGAAGACTTTGAGGAAGTAACGGACAGATTCCATGAAAGTGCAATGGTTTCCTATACCTTTGACGGTGCGGTTTATGCGTTACCGGAGACACAGACATTCCCGATGATGTTTTATCGTAAGGATGTATTTGAAGAGTTAGGACTGGAAATACCGAATACATGGGATGAATTCATGAAGGTAGTTTCCATATTGCAACGAAATAATATGGAGGTAGGATTCCCTCAGGGAATGGCAGGTATGCAGATTTTCCTGTATCAGAAGGGCGGCTCCTTATATAATGAGGATTTGACGGCTTGCCTCTTTACGGATGATTCCAATCTGGATGCATTCCAGAGCATGCTGGATTTATTTACCACATATAAATTCCCGAGAGATTATAACTTCTCCAACAGATTCAGAACCGGACAGATGCCTTTGGCGATTCAGGATTATGCGGAATATAACAATCTGACAGCATTTGCACCTGAGATTAAGGGAGCATGGGGTATGGCACCGATTCCGGGTACCGTGGAAGAAAACGGTGAACTGAACAGGGCAGCTGCATGTAACGGTACTTGTGCAATGATGCTTCGCGGAACTGAGGAACCGGAGAAGGCATGGAAGTTCATGTCCTGGTGGACTACTGCTGAGGTTCAGGCTGAGTTTGCGAAAGAAATGAAGTCAGTTCTTGGTAAGGCGGCTATGTACAATACTGCAAATATGGAAGCAATCAGTAGTATGCCTTGGACGAAGGAAGAATACACCGCATTGTATGCGCAGTGGGAACATATTGTAGGTACACCGGAGATACCGGGCAACTATTATGTTACTCGTAATATCGGTTTTGCTTCTGCAGATGGATATGATTCCGGAAATGCAGAAGAATTAATTGATTGGGCACAGGAAACCAATGATGAGATTACGAGAAAGCGAAAAGAATTTGGATTGGAATAGGCAGGAGGATGCTGTGAATGAAAAAAATTTCATCAATTAATATTCGATCTGCCGCAAAAAAAACGTGGCATGATATTAAAAAGAATAAAGTCAGCTATTTGTTTATAGCTCCTTACTTTATTTTATTCTGTATATTTACAGTATTACCGGTTGCGATTTCAATTGGTTTAAGCTTTACCTCCTTTAATATTTTGGAGGCACCGGTATTTATAGGTTTGGACAATTATGTAAGACTGTTTTTCCAGGATAAGGTATTTGTGGAAAAAGCAATTGGCAATACCTTTATCATTGCAGCAATTGTCGGACCTGTAGGATATTTGATTTGTTTGTTTTTGGCATGGATGTTAAATGAATTACCTCGAATACTGAGAATGATTCTTACTTTGATTTTCTATGCACCTACGATAGCAGGAAATATGTATTTTATTTTCCAGTATCTGTTTAATAATGATTCACAGGGTCTTGTGAATGCTGTCTTAATAAAATACGGAATCATTCAGAAACCTATTTTGTGGTTTCAGGATGAAAAATATATGATAGTGCTTATTGTTATTATTGCGCTGTGGACCAGCGTTGGTACAACATTCCTTTCCTTCATTGCAGGTTTGCAGGGTATTCCCCGTCATCTGTATGAAGCAGGCGCACTCGACGGTATACAGAACAGATGGCAGGAGTTATGGTATATTACACTTCCTTCCATGAAGCCACAGCTGATGTTTGGTGCGGTTATGAGTATTACCGGAGCATTTGGTACAGGTAGTATTGTTACCGCTCTTTGCGGACTTCCTTCTACCAATTACGGTGCACATACCATTATGAACCATTTGGAGGACTACGGTACGGTGCGTTTCGAAATGGGATATGCATCTGCCATTGCGACCGTTCTGTTTTTGGTTATGATTGGCACCAATAAGGTAATTCAAAAATTATTATCGAAGGTAGGTGAATAGTAATGGCAAAGATTAAATTATCCAGAACCGAAAGAGGTGTAAAACGTTCCTATGCAGTTGATATAGTAATGTATTCTGTGCTGCTGTTATTTGGAATTATTATGGCGATTCCGTTTGTGGTTGCCATTACAAGTTCAGTGAAGCCATTGTCGGAATTTTTCTATTTTCCTCCCCGAATCATCAGGGTTGAAAATCCTACTACGGATAATTATAAGGACTTATTCCGCTTGATGAGTGACTCCTGGGTACCTTTTAGCAGATATATCTTTAACACATTTTTTATTACTGTTGTTGGTACGGCAGGTCATATATTTCTGGCATCCATGGCAGCTTATGCGCTTGCAAAGCATAAGTTCCCGGGCAGGAATTTCATTTTTGGTTTGATTGTAACATCTCTTATGTTCCGTGGAGAGGTACTTCAGGTACCAAGCTTCATGATCTATTCCGGATTGAACATGATTGATTCTTACAGTGCTTACATACTTCCAGCGTTAGCTTCTACTCTTGGTCTTTATCTGATTAAGCAGTTTATGGAGCAGATGGTTCCGGACGAGATTCTGGAGTCTGCAAGAATGGATGGCGCCAGTGAATTTTATGTATTTTTCCGTATTGCAATGCCAATGGTTAAGCCGGCGATATTCACATTGCTGATGCTTTCCGTTCAGGGCTTATGGAATACAGGCGGAAGTGTTTATATCAGAAGCGAAGAGATTAAGACTTTGAACTATGCACTTAGCCAGATTATGGCCGGTGGTATTGCACGAAGCGGAACGGCTTCGGCGGCGATGGTTATGATGATGATCGTACCTATTATTATCTTTATATTCTCACAGAGTAATATTGTGGAAACGATGTCAACTTCAGGTTTGAAAGAATAGAAAAGGGAGAAAGATGATGCGAAAAGCAAAAAAAATAGTTCTGTTACTAAGCCTGTTGATGTTTTTCATGTCGATTGGAATACCTATGGCAGCAAATGCTGCAGGTGATGCGAGTGCTACAAGTGATGCATATGTTCCTTACGAAACCTATACCTATAGTACAGAGAAAGGGTATTATGGATTCCTTTTGTCCCCGCATGCTTACGTCCCGGATATGGCTGTTGATTCCTATACAATTGGTTTGGAAGTACCGTTGAATAATCCATCTGACATGGTGGTTGACAGCGAGGGATACTTGTATATAGCAGATACAGGAAATAACAGAATCGTAGTCTTAGATAATACGTATCAGTTGGTAAGAATTATTACCGAATACGTAGATGATGCAGGTACTGTATGGACGTTTAATCAGCCTAAAGCAGTATATGTGAATAGTAAACGTAATTTATATATTGGTGATACCCAGAATGGTAAAATTGTCATTTTTGATCAGGAAGGTGTACAGCTGGATGTATTTGAAGCACCTTCAGCAGACCTTCTGCAGAATGTTATTTTTGAACCTTCTGCAATAGCTGTTGATCAATATGACAGATTGTATGTGATTTCCCAGAGCTCTAACATGGGTGTTTTGACCTTTGATGCAAACGGAGAGTTCCAGGGCTTCATCGGTGCTGAAAAGACATCCGGTACTCTTTGGGATATCGTGGTGGATTTCTTCCGCTCTGATGAGCAAAAAGCAAGAGAAGTTCAGAACGTACCTACACAGTACAACAATCTTACCATGGATAAGGAAGGCTTTATCTATGTAACCAACAGCTCCTTTGACGCAGCGGAGCAGGTTGTAACGGCAAGAACCAAGGAAGGTGATGCGAACCCTATTAAGATGCTGAATCCTGCCGGAACCGATGTTTTGAAGAGAAACGGTGCTCGTAATCAGGGTGGAGATCTTCAATATGCAGAGGATTGTTCCCGATTTATTGATATAGCATTGGGAGATTGTGGTGTTTATACAGCTCTTGATCAGACAGGCGGAAAGCTTTTCACTTATGATGAAAATGGTAATCTGATGTATGTATTTGGCGGTAAGGGAGCGCAGCTTGGTGTATTCCAGATGCCTGTTGCCGTAACCTACAGAGGTACCGATATATTGGTATTGGATGCCAGAACATGCTCCGTAACTGTTTTTAAGAGAACAACCTATGGCGATGAATTTGCAAAAGCACTGGAGCTTCACAGTAATAGAAAGTACACGGAAGAAAATGAGCAGTGGAAAAAGATTCTTGAGCTTAACAGTAATTATGAGCCTGCTTATACCGGAATCGGCGATTCTTATATGCGACTGGGTATGTATGAGGAAGCAATGCAAAGCTATAAGAACGGAAACGATGTAGATGGTTATGGTGAAGCATATGCACTGTATAGAAAGGATTTGATGTCCAAGTACATCTTACTGATTCCGATTGTAGTTATTATCATATGCTTTTTGATAAGTAAAGCCTCTAAGAAGCTGACAGCAGTGAATAAGGCAGGTTGGGATAAGATAGGTAAACCAACCATCCTGGAAGAGTTGTGTTACGGTTGGTATGTTATTTTCCATCCTTTTGACGGTTTCTATGAGTTGAAGCGAAGCCAGAAAGGTGGAGTCCGCGGTGCAACAATCATATTAGTTTTAGCAGTATTGGAAGGACTTTATGAGCAGATTGGAACCGGATACATTATTACCGGAACAGAGTGGGCAAGAGTAAGTGTTATTGATGCGTTTATGTCTATCGGTTTCCTGATTCTGTTGTGGACAGCATCCAACTGGGCGTTCACTACGTTGATGGACGGAAAAGGAAGATTGAAGGATATCTACGTTGCAAGC
>CAYLWP010000015.1:0-26186 GCA_964387365.1 uncultured Roseburia sp.
TTTTTCGGAACACGAAAAACTTCATGCCAAATACAGGGCCTTGCCCTAACAAATAAAGTCGATGCAACTTGATATGCACCGACTTTTTATTTTGGTTTCCGTTATTCTTTTCTTGCTGCGATTGTTACAGTAATCTGACTATCTGCAATATGCTGATAATTTGCTTCCAGTCCGTATTCAATATGTACCCGTATGACATCGGATTCTTCCTCTGTCATAAGCTTTGTCGTATCCAGCGCCATCATAATATTACCAAAGGGCGTCGCATAGCTTGTCATTGTCTTTTTGCCCTCTTCAAATACCATCTGTACATTGACACTGCCCTTCTTTGTTAAGGTAAATTCCTTCTCACGAAGCTTAATCATATTCTTAATCGGAGTCTCTTCTCCCTCCATCATCTCATCATATAGAATATAATGCGCTCCGCTCCGGTAAAAATACTCACCGGGATACATATTCTCGATTTCATCTGCACCTTCCTTATCGGAAGCTTCTGTATCAAAATGCAGTCCCCGAATAGTTATTAATACTTCCTTCGTCATAATAATTCCTTTTACTGCAAGTAGTTCTGAATCCACTCCTGTATCTTACTCTTGTATACTATGGTGCTTTCTTCCTCCGATACATCACCATATAAAATCTCATCCAACAGTGCTGAAGCCTCCTGTCTTGTCAGCTCTTTGCCGTTGGCATCCTTGATACAGCCCATTCCTGTTTCGATAAATATTTCCGGACTGACTGCACCAATCCAAAGCAGGATTCCTGCCATGGTAACGATTGTTTTTATATTCCGTAATCCCTTTTTCATGCTTTAAACCTCTCCTCCTAACCAATGCTTTTGGCTATATGGAAAGTATGTCCATGAAAAAGAAAAGATATACAATACTTATGATTTGCTGTCTCTTTCGAGCTGCAGCTGGCGGATGATTGCTTCCTCCTGATTATCGATATGCTTACGCACTGCTCTTGCTGCCGATTCCTTATCCTTATTCAAAATACTCAGATAGATATCATGGTGTTCCTGAACCAGTTTTTCATGCTGGCTGGTATCCTTGATATACTCAAAACGGTAACGATACATCTGCTCTGCAAGATTGTTCACGAGTTGAATCAGTCGATTATTTCCTGTCGATGCCACGATTAAATCATGCAATGCCACGTCAGCCTCTGCAATTTCCCTTAAGCCCTTTGTTTTTGTCGCCTCGGCAAAGTTCTCACAGGCGCGCTGCAGCTCCTGCAGCTTCTCCGAGGTCATTCTGTCACAGGCAAGCTCAATTGCCAGAACATCAAGTGCTCTTCTTACCTCCAGCACATCCTTGAGGTTCTTCCAGGTAATCTGTGCAACCTCTGCTCCTCTTCTCGGAATCATGATAACAAGGCCTTCCAGTTCAAGCTTTCTGATTGCCTCTCGGATAGGTGTTCTGCTGACACCAAGCTTATTCGCCAGATGAATTTCCATTAAACGTTCGCCGGGCTTCATCTGTCCGGTTAAAATCTCCTGTCTTAACGTATTAAATACAACATCTCTGAGGGGTAAATATTCGTCTGCTGTTCCCTGAAAATTATTTTCCATGTTAATACCTGTACCCTTCCTCCATTTTACGTTTCTTCGTAATTATTCAGTACCTTCATTATAAAACTCTGTTACCTGTATCTGTGTTGCTTTTTTTGTCTTTTTCAAGGCCTCTGCAGCCTCTTTTGCTGTTTCTTCCTTATCAAAAATACCAAAAACAGTCGGACCGCTTCCGCTCATTAATGCATTGACTGCTCCATGCTCCTTCATAAAGGTTTTTATCTCCTCGATGACAGGATGTAATTCCACGGTAACAGTTTCCAGTACATTTTCCAGACGATTCGCGATTCCGCTCAGACTGCCTTCTTTTAATGCCTCGATGATACCGTCGATATCCGGATGTGATGCGATCTCCTTGGAATCAAGTCTTTCATAAACCTCTTTTGTCGATACCATAACAGGAGGCTTTGCTATCAGTATATATGCCCCGGGCGGTGCAGGAAGCGGTGTCAGTTCCTCTCCGATTCCTTCTGCCAGCGCTGTTCCTCCCATGATACAGAAAGGAATGTCTGCTCCCAGACTTACAGCCAGCTCCATAAGCTGTTCTTTGGTTTGTCCCAATTCAAATATTTCATTCATGGCAAGCATGGTCGCTGCAGCATCGGTGCTTCCGCCTGCCATACCGGCTGCTACCGGTATATTTTTCTTTAACGATATCTCAATACCTTCCTTGAGGGAAAAACGCTCCACCATAAGCTTCGCTGCCCTGAATATCAGGTTATTGGAGATATCTCCCAAGGCATCGTCACTATCAACAGAAAGAATAATGTCAGGCTCCTTACGCTTTTTAAATTCAAGTACATCATAGATGTCTACGGTTTGCATGACCATCTTTACCTTATGATATCCGTTATCAAAACGTCCGCAAATATCAAGTCCGAGATTGATTTTTGCTCTTGCCTCACGTCGCATCTGTTCCATTATAAAAACCTCGCTTTTTATTCCAATTTACTCCGATTGTACTAAATTATATACAAAGGCTTAATCTTCGTCAAGTTTTATCCCTTTTCATTCCTACCTTTTCTATCCCTTTTGTCCCGAAAAAATTTTTTTATGCTATAAAGTATTTCCCGCATGCTTCCGATATAAACGTTACAAGATGGTATATATTTTCGTAACTATTCAGAGTAGGTCGAAGCACTTGCTGCTGAGACCGTAAGAACATGATTCAGAAGTGAAAAATCCATTTGCGAAGCAAATTTAGGATGGATTTTTCATCGTAATTATGAAGGTACTGAATAATTATATATTTTCTTGTAAATAGTTATACCAAGGAGGGTTACATATGAGCGTAAATGGAATTTACAATGCAAACATCAGTGATACTTATACAGCACCTGCAACTACAAAAGAGAAAGTGGAAAATGTAGATCAGACCAATACAGAAGCAGCAGAAAGTACACAGGAAACTGTAAAAACAGATGATACTGCTGCCGTTTATGACAAGACAAAACTGAGTGAGGATGACAGAAAGACAATCGTTGCACAGTTAAAGGCTGATCAGGAAAAGCGCCAGGCACAGCTTACTGAGCTTGTTCAGAACATGATTTCCAAGCAGACCAATACCTTTGGTGAAGCTACCGACATCTGGAAGTTCCTTGCAAAGGGCGATTATACCGTAGATGCAGAAACAAAGAAAAAGGCACAGGAAGCTATTTCCGAGGATGGTTACTGGGGTGTAAAACAGACCTCTGACCGTATCGTTTCCTTCGCAACAGCTCTTGCAGGCGATGACCCGGATGCCTTAGAGGAAATGAAAGAAGCCTTTATCAAGGGCTACAAGCAGGCCGAGAAGCAGTGGGGCGGAGAGCTTCCTGAGATTTCACAAAAGACCTATGATGCAGTTATGGAAAAGTTTGACAAGCTGATGACTCCCGATGAAGAAGCACAGGCACTGGCAAGTGAAACTCTTACAACAACCGAAGACGGAACTGTTATCACAAAATAATACAGACACAGAATAAGCAAGTCAATGTGTCAGTTACTTCGTATTCACAATACCGATTAAATAGCAGGAGAAATTAAGCAGGCATAAGGCCTACTCAATTTCTCCTGTTTTTACGATTAATAAACGGTCTCCCGGCTTAATTTCATCGCTTGTCAGCTGATTAATTTCCTTAATTTTTTCCACGCTGACATAATATTTTTTACCTATCTGCCACAGAGTGTCTCCCTTTTTTACAAAGTAAATCGCAAATCCCGGCAATCTTTCCAGCCTCTGGCTGTCGAGCTCTCTGATTTGTATTTCCTGCAGCATTTCTTCCTGTGTTATATCGTACAGTGGCATATGAAGCTGTATGACACCACGCCATTCAATTTGATTTCCTTCCTTTAAGGAAGCATGAAGCTTAGCAAGCTGCGGCAATAATGCAAAGCTCTGCATCGGAAGCTCCTTTCCGCTTTCCTGTATCCCGGATACTCCAAGCAGCTGCCTTGTCAGGGTAAACGGTACACTGTCCTCCAGCGTATGAAAACCGCCCCCTTCTTCGCCGGACAGATATAACATTCTTAAGTTCACATTGCCCTTCCAGCTAATCTCATCCTCACCAAACATGCAATTTTCAATTTCCAGCCTTGCATCACTGTGGCAGATTTGCAATGGTCTTGGCTGTGCCTCCTCCAGCTCTGTTAAGTGTGTCAGTTTTTCTTCTATATACATATCCTGTTGCAATTTTCTCATATGCCCCTTTTGTGTGATGGTATCTACCTCGCAGGACACACCGTATATATCTGCCACTACCTGTGTCTCCCCTTTACAAAGAAGCTTCATTTCCAGCTCCAAGGCAAGCTCGATTCCTATCATCCTTGCCTCGCCGTCTGCATCATCACGCACAGATACTTCTTCGTGCCCTATATCATAGCTTACATCTGCAATCATGCCTTCCCTGCAGTTCTGACATTCTACATTTCCGCTAAAGGGTATGACAGCCTCATGCCAGTTCACCTTACCGCTTGCCTCTTCGGTATAAACAAGAAACAGTGTCATTTCACCGGAAACTGCCAGCTTTTCCTCAAGCGGCCGAAAATCTATCTGTGTGATATCAACACTCTTCCACAAAAGGCTTCCAATCGGCTGCAGCGCATTTCCAAGCTTATTTTCCTCATGAATACGAAGCAAATCACGCTTGCATACTGCCGTTTCCAGATACTCCTGATTTTTTCGCCTGTACTCAAGCTGCTCCCCCTCTATGCCCGGCATTCCTTTTGTCTGTGTCTGCATCTGAAAGTCGGTAATTCCTATACAAATCTTTGTTTCTACCAGCTCTTCCACGCGCGGTTTTAAGGAAATGACTGCCTGAATACTCAGCTTTCTTGAGTTAATCATATTGACACGCATATCCTCCAAGGCGTTTTCACATATCACTCTGTCCTGACTGTCCATCTGCTCCATGTAGATTTCCTCCATGAAGGGCAGATTTCCCTCCATGCCGGACATACCTGCATCCTTTCCTTCTGCTTCGTATAGTATCTGAAACAGGAGCTTTCCTTTTACCCGGATTTTGTTTATTCCTGTTTTGATTTCATCTATTTTCACCTTACCGCGTGTAAATACCAGCCTTCCTACATCCGGTCTGGTATCTGATACGTTAATATCTTCTTCCAGCGGAATCTGGAGCACGGCCTTTGCTTTTATCCTGTCTGTATAAATACTTTTCTTCATCAGCTCCATACAAAAAGACCTCCCGGAACAATTAGAATGTTATTTTTATTCCATTCTATTCCCGTAGAGGTCTCAATATGACTTATTCTATTTTACGGAACCGATTATTTCGCTTACGTTCTCAATAGCATAGCGCTCCATGTAAGCTTCTATTCCGGCTACAACCTCCTTGGTTGTATACGGATTTACAAAGTTCATGGCGCCTACCGCTACACCTGTTGCACCGGCAAGCATAAATTCAATCGCATCCTCAGCATTGGCAATACCGCCCATACCGATAATCGGCAGCTTCACTGTATTGGCTACCTGATATACCATTCTGACTGCGACAGGCTTGATAGCAGGACCTGAAAGACCACCTGTCTTATTGGCGAGCGCAAAGGTTCTCTTATGAATATCAATCTTCATACCGGTTATGGTATTGATTAAGGATAAAGCATCACTTCCGCCTGCTTCTGCCGCTTTTGCCATTTCCGTGATATCTGTTACATTCGGAGAAAGCTTCATGATAATCGGCTGCTTTGCCTTTGCCTTGATTTCCTTTGTGATTTCGTATAAGCTGTCCGGATTCTGTCCGAAGGCAATTCCGCCATGCTTTACATTCGGGCAGGAAACATTGATTTCCAGCATATCAACCGGCTGGTCGCCTAACTTTTCCACAACCTCAACGTAATCTGCGGCTGTTCTTCCACATACATTCACAATAATCTTCGTATCAAACTGCTTTAAAAACGGAATATCTCTTTCGATAAAGACATCAATTCCCGGATTCTGTAAACCGATGGCATTTAACATTCCACCGTAGGTTTCCTGTACACGAGGAGTCGGGTTTCCTTCCCATGGTACATTGGCAACGCCCTTGGTCACAACGGCTCCAAGGCAGTTCAAATCAACAAATTCAGAATATTCCATTCCTGAACCAAAGGTTCCGGAAGCTGTCATAACAGGATTTTTAAATTCTACACCAGCAATCGTTACTTTTGTATTTTTCATTAGATTTCCACCTCACTCGCCAGATATACCGGACCATCTGTACAGATTCTTGCATTATTTACATGAGAATGATGATCCACTTCCTTTGTCTTAACCACACAGCCAAGGCATGCACCTACACCGCACGCCATACGCTCCTCTAAGGAGATATAAGCTGTTATGTTCTGCTCCTCAGCATATTTCTTGATGGCACGAAGCATCGGCATCGGTCCGCATGCAAGAATCACATCAGCCTGCAATGCATTCTCTGCAATGGCATTCATTACATTACCCTTGGTTCCCGCGCTTCCGTCCTCAGTTGCAACGTAAACATTTCCGTACTGTTCCAAATCATGCTTTAAAAAGAGGTCATTATTACGGTATCCGACAATGATATCTGTGCTTGCTGTCTTTCCAAAAAGCTGCTTTGCTGTCTCAAGCATAGGAGGAATTCCGATTCCGCCGCCCATAAGGAATACTCGTTTTCCGGCTACTTCATCAATTGGGAAGCCATTTCCCAAGGTTCCTAAGATATCAACGTTATTTCCTGCGCGGTAAGCTGAAAATTCCGTAGTTCCCTTACCAACCACACGATATACAATACGAAGTCTCTTATTTTCCTTATCTGCCTCGCAGATACTGATTGGTCTTGGAAGCAGTGCAGACTTGTCCTGTGTATAAACACTGATAAACTGTCCCGGCTTAGCCTGATCTGCAAGACCTGTTTCAATCCACATATCATAGATTCCGTCTGCGAGCTCCTCCTGCTTGTATACAACTGCCGTTTCTTTTCTCTTTTGATTCACAATCGTTCCTCCTTATTCCTGACAATAAACTATCTTACCATCTACTATCGTGTATTTTACAACGCCCTGCAGGCTCATACCTGTAAATGGCGAATTGGTTGATTTTGATTCGTAATCTCCTGCTATCCAGGTTTCAGCTGCTGAAAAAATAACAAAATCCGCCGGCTTTCCTTCTTCTATCGTTCCTGCGTCAAGCCCGTACATCTTTGCAGGATTACAGGTCATGGCAGCAAGAAGCTCACTCATGGTAAGCTTGCCTGTCTGCACAAGATTCGTAATACCAAGCGATAATGCTGTTTCCAATCCGATGATGCCACTTGGCGCTTCTGTTAACGGCTTTGCCTTCTCCCCCGCACTATG
The DNA here is from genome assembly GCA_964387365.1 of uncultured Roseburia sp. GTDB lineage: Bacteria > Bacillota > Clostridia > Lachnospirales > Lachnospiraceae > COE1. The sequence goes on from CAYLWP010000015.1 coordinate 7,373, forward strand.
CGGCGCATGGTCTGTTGCGATAATATCTATGGTTCCGTCCTTTAATCCCTCAATGATGGCAAGACGGTCTGCTTCCTCTCTTAATGGCGGATTCATCTTCGCCAGCGTTCCATGCTTTATCACTGCTTCTTCGTTCAGGCTGAAATGATGCGGTGTTGCCTCTGCATGAATAGCTCCTGTTATTGATTTTTTCTTTGCCTGTCTGACAAGCTCTACACCTTCCCTGGTACTGATGTGCTGAACATTTAAAATAGCGCCTGTTTTTAAAGCTATCTCCAAATCTCTCTGAATCAGGGAAATCTCTGCCTCTCTTGGTGAACCGCCGATTCCGTAATACTCTGAGGCCTTTCCTCTGTTTACACCATTGTTGGTAATCAGGGAAGCATCCTCCTCATGCAGACTGATCGGAACACCAAACTCGGCTGCCTTAGTCATTGCCTGCTCCAATATTACCTCATCCATAATCGGAATACCGTCATCGGTAAACCCAGCCGCACCCTGCTTTAAAAGAGCATACATATCCGTTAACTCTTTGCCGGAAAGTCCTTTCGTTACAGCTGCACAGGTGTATACATGCAAGTCTGTCTTTGCAGCCTTATCCAATACATAGTCTAAGGTCTCTTCGTTGTCTACCGCAGGCTTTGTATTTGCCATCAAAACAACACTTGTGAAGCCACCCTTTATTGCTGCCTTTGCACCCGTTTCCATATCTTCCTTGTAAGTAAAGCCCGGATCTCTGAAATGAACATGCACATCAACAAGTCCCGGCGCAACAATACAACCCTTGGCATCGATAATTTGCACCTGTTCTGTTTTGCAAGTCGAAATTTCATTTCGTGTTTCTTCCAGTGTTTTTGATGTTATTTTTGCAACTTTTCCGTCAATTATCAGAATATTGCACTCTTTGTCATATCCTGTAGATGAATTTATCACTCTACCATTCTTTATCCATAACATATTTATTCCTCTTTCTCTAATGTATCGTTCAAAAATTAACTATTTTCGGTACATGTCATCAATCACTAAGATTATATATCAAATATCAACGAAAATCTATATCCTTATCAATGAGTTCTGTTTTTAATACAATATAGGGAGAGGTAATACTTTGAATCACATTCTCTTCCGGGTCCGGACCGATTAATGTGGTATCTACTACAATATTATTCTCTGTTTCATACAAAGCATCCACAGAAATACTATAGCCTCCTGTCTGCTGTTCTCCATAGCCAATGGCAAGATACAGATCCTCACCTAAGGTATAGCTTATCTGGAACGGACTCGTCTTCTTTTCCCCTATTACCTCGATCAATGCCTCCGGCTGCTCCTCCTCTGCCACTACGGTAAATTCCAGATCACGCAGCTTATTTTCTGCCTCCTGCTTGGCAGCGCAGCCGCTCAAAAACACAACAGCTGCTATCATTGGTAATAGCTTTTTCATCCACTTAGGCATGTTATTTACCATTCCTTTCCTAACGGTTACAATGTCATTTTCCTTGCTATATCCTATTACAACAGCACGAAACTTATTCCGCCGTGGTTGCATTTACTTTTATTTTTGACTATAATGATAAGTATTCAAAGAGAATCTGGGAAAGCTATATATTACCTGATTCTGCAAAGGAGTACACTATGATTCGTTTTATTGTCACAATTGGATTTCTTATCTTTTATTTAATTATAACAACCCCCGTCCGCGGTCTGGAGCACATTATAGGAAAATTTAATCCCGAATTAAAGGATAAATCTTCACTTGCTTTTGTCAATTGGGCATTTGGTATCTTTATCCGTATTGCCGGCGTCAAGGTTGATTACATCGGAGAAGAAAACGTTCCTAAGGATGTGCCTGTCCTTTATGTAGCGAACCACAGAAGCTACTATGATATTCTGCTGACCTACGTTAAGGTTCCAAGACCAACAGGCTACATTGCGAAAAAAGAAATGGAACAGGTTCCTATGCTCAGAGCCTGGATGCGTCTTGTCAATTGTCTGTTTTTGGACAGAGAAAATGTAAAAGAAGGCATGAAGGTCATTATCGAAGCCATTAACAAGATTAAAAACGGTATCTCTATCTGTATCTTTCCGGAAGGAACCAGAAATCATGAGCCGGATACTTTTCTTCCTTTCCACGAAGGCAGCTTTAAAATAGCAACAAAAACAGGATGTCCGATTGTTCCGATTACAATCAATAACAGCTCTGCTATCTTTGAGGACCATAGGCCCACAGTAAAAAAAGCACATGTTATTATTGAATACGGAAAGCCTGTTTATCAGGAAGATATTCCTGAGGAATACAAGAAAAAACAGGGTGTTTATGTACAGCAGATTATCAGCGAAACCTATTTTAAAAATAAGAAATTAATATAACGGCATAATAAAACCGATATATCACGCTTCTGATATATCGGTTTTATTATTTATTTTGCATTTCTGACTCAGTTCCCTATTTTATCAAGCAGCTCCTCGAAATGCATACCATGTGAAGCCTTAACAAGTACGGAATCATCTTCCTTTATCAATTCACCTATATGCATAACAAGTGTTTCTTTATCCTCATAGTAATATGCTTTGCTCACCGTGTCCGGTACAGACTGTGCACCCTCATACATATGCTTTGATAAGCCTCCCACACAGATTATCACATCGATTCCTTTTTGCGCCGCATAAGCGCCGACCTCATAGTGAAGTGCATTCTCATTACTTCCAAGCTCGAACATGTCTCCTAAAATAGCAACCGTTCTTGAATTAGCCATACAAAGCAAATCAATGGCAGCTCTCATGGACACAGGGTTTGCATTATAACAGTCATCAATGATGGTGACATGTTCTCTGCGGATAATATGGCTTCTTCCTCCAACCGGCTCCACAGCAGCAATCCCCGCCCGAATCTCATCGTCAGTGAGTCCAAGTACCGTTGCAACTGCAGTAGCTGCCAGAGCATTGTTAATCATATGCTCACCCGGCAGAGGTATGGTTGCTTCAAAGCATCTTCCCTCTCTGTGAATCAAAGCCCTGCTTCCGGATAGTCCTCTATTCTCACAGTCTGTTGCATAGATTGCATGTTCCGTGCTTCTTCCAAAGAAAAGCGGTTCTTTGCCCTGTACCTTAGAAACGGTAATCAATTTATCGTCATCACCGTTCAGGCATACACTTCCATCTTCCTTCATAAAGTCAAAAATCTCTGTCTTTGCCTTTAATATACCGTCTCTGGTTCCAAGATTCTCTAAATGACACTGTCCGATATTGGTAATCACACAGATATCGGGCTTTGCAATCTCACTTAAGCGATGCATTTCTCCAAAATCACTGATTCCCATTTCGAGTACAGCCACCTCGGTATCCTCCTGTATACGAAGCACCGTAAGCGGAAGTCCTACCTCATTATTAAAGTTTCCTTCTGTCTTGAGTACCTTATAATGCGTTGCAAGCACACTTGCAATAAATTCCTTGGTACTGGTCTTGCCAACACTTCCGGTAATTCCAACCACCTTGATGTCAAGACTTTCACGATAGAATCCTGCCATATCCTTCAATGCCTGAAAGCTATCCTTAACAAGAATATACGCGCCCGTTGGATTCTCCGGTGCTTTTTCACAGATAACACATAATGCACCCTTTTCATATACCTGATTAATAAAGCTGTGACCATCGACACGCTCCCCAACGGTAGCAATAAACAAATAATCCTGCTCTACCTTTCTCGAATCGAGTACTGCGCCTTTGATTTCCAGATGCTCCCTGCCCTCTGCATGAAAGAGCCCGCCCTCTACTGCCTTAGCAATATTAGCTAATGTCATGTTTTTCATATTACAGACCATGCCTTTCCATTCTTTTCACTACTCAGAGCAAATCTCCGGACAGGATTTACCTGTACTTCGCCAAAGAAATCTCGATAATCTTCTCGCAAAGCTCAGGGAAATCGATGCCGATTGCAGCAGCCTCCTGCGGAAGTAGAGAGGTTGGGGTCATTCCCGGCAGCGTATTTGCCTCAAGACAATAGAAATTGTAATTTGCATCCATACGGAAATCAATTCTTGCATAGGTGCAAAGTCTTAACGCCTCGTATACCTTTTCTGCGCTTGCCTGCATTGCCTTTGTTACATTCTCCGGCAGCTCGGCAGGACAGGTTTCTATCGCAGAGCCTGCCTGATATTTGTTCTTATAGTCATAGAAGCCAACCTTTGGCGCAATCTCAATAATCGGCAATGCCTTTCCGTCCATGACACCGATGGAAAATTCTCTTCCCTCGATAAATTCCTCAATGATAACACGATTTTCAAAGCTATATGCCTGTGCCAATGCATCCTTCAGTTCTTTTTCATCGTTTGCCTTATATACGCCTACACTGGAACCGCCACAGTTTACCTTTACGATACACGGGAAGCTTTCCCAGCTTACATTCTCACCCTTTACTAAGGTAATGCCCTTTGCCGTCGGAACGCCGTACTTGGCAAAAAATTCTTTGGAAATTGCCTTATCCATAGCGATGGCACTGGATAAATAATCTGTTCCCGTGTACTTGATATCAAGCAGGTCAAACATTGCCTGAATCTTGCCGTCCTCACCATTCTGTCCATGTAATGCAAGGAAAACAATATCTGCCTGAGAACAGATATCTATGACATGCGGTCCAATCACACACTCCGGGTTATCCTTTCTCATCGCCTTTACCTGACTGATATCAGGATTCTGACTGCTGATGGCACCGATTTTCCCACTCCAATCCTTGTTCACGGAAAAAATATCTGCATAGTCGTTCTCTTCATATCCAAGATATACATCAAGCAGCACAACCTGATGTCCCTTCTTTGCAAGTGCTTTATAAATCATAGAACCGGTTACGAGAGATACATCACGTTCCGTACTGATTCCTCCAGCTAATACTACGATTTTCATTCTTTTCACCATTCCTTTTCTCTTTTTATTCGTTTTTACTCTACATTATCTGCCGCATCGTTTAATAAATCGCTGAGGCAAAATAGCAGTATTCCGTTCCATTCCGGGTTTCTATGTATTGTCTCAGCCACCGGAACCCATACACCCGATTCATCAAGATAACGGCTTCCTGTTTCATTTCTTCCCATCAGATAATGTAATGTATTCTCCAAAATCTTGGCATATTCATTACTCGGGGTAATATAGTCCACAAAACAGATTAACAGCGCCTTCTGAAGATTCTGCTCAATATCACTTGTATACACAAGATACGGATTCTCCTTTGACCTTTGACCGATTTCCTCCGTTTCAGCCACAAGCTCCTGCATAATTTCCGTACACAAATCTCTGTTGGTATCCTTTATCGTATTCAGATAAATAACCGAACCGTAAAAGGAAAACCGGCTCTCTGTAATCTTTGTTTCTCTGGTTTCCAGATATTTCTCAATGATTATTTTGTAATTTCTTGTGCCTTCTACCTTGAAAAGCTGCGTTGCCGCATAAAATTGCGCAGGTGCATAAAGCACTTCCTGCTCTTTTTGCTTTTCCAGCCAGCTCCATGCCTTTTTTGACGCTTCCATAAACTCCTTGGAAATCTTGGAGTCATACTTACCAAAGGTATCCGCACTCTGTGCCAGAATACCGCAAAACGCTGCCGTTGCTTCATAATCCTCAAACATGCTTCCTGTTGTCTTATCCTGAAGCATCATTAACCATTCCGCAGTCTGAAGGAGCTGCATGACAAGATTATTATCCGTTTCAAACAACACACCGTGACACTGCAGGGCAAGCATCATGGAATGCATGCCGAACGCCACATTAGGAACATCCGCCGCACTCACCTTTTCCGTATTCGGCATTCCGTTTAATATATTCTCTAACAGACCTCGAAACACCTGCTCATATGGTGATTCCGAAATGGTAAAGGTATAAGACCTTCCTACCTGATCCTGTTCAATATAGTAGGTTCCCGGTTCTGTTACTTCCGAAAAATCACCCACACTCATGTGCTCATAACGTGCTTCTTCCGCAGAAGGAGCCTGTACCGTTCCGCTGTAAACAACCTCCCAGTCACCCTCTCTGACAACACGGAAACCGCCTGTCAGATTCTCACCAAGGAAAAATGCCAGCTTATCCCGGTCAGTCTGATATCCGTTACGGCTCACCAGGGCTCTTAATGTACTGACCGGCAGTTCAAAGCTGATTTCACCCGAATAAACGGGCTGCTCTACGATATAAGTTTCTTCCTTAACCGGTTCCTTTGTCTCTGTCTCCCGGCTTACCGTAGTCTCTGCTCCCGTCCCTGCTGTTCCCGCACAGCCCGTCAGCGTAAGTACTACGACAAGAAAAAGGCAGACTATCCTCTTTTCCATCCGTATATCCTCTTCTATGTATGGAAATGACAGTCACTGCCATCTCCTGATTATCGTTCCAATGCCATACCATGTATGACTTTTCCATCACTTCATTGTACACGCATTTGGTTGACAAGTAAAGCCTTAGTCAAATTCTAAAGGATTTACCGGCTCTCCGTCCTTCGTCATTTTGAAATATACATTGCTTCCCTCTACGGAATAGAAATGGTCGGTGCTGCAACCTTACCTACTACATCGCCTGCCTTCACCTGCTGTCCTTCCTCTAATGTAATGTTTGTCAGCTGTCCGTAGGTCAATTCATATCCGTTGCCAAGGTCAAAGAGAATGCTGTCTCCCGTCTGTGCATCGTGATAAACCTTTTTCACGGTTGCATCTGCTGCCGCCGTAACCGTTTCGCCCTCCTTAGCCGCAATCACTACGGAAGGATTGTAACGGTACTGCTGCATGGTAGAAAAGTAAATTGCCTTATCCATACTGTAATTGAGCAGTACTTCTCCCGCTACCGGAAACTGAAGCTTCTCTCCCTCACCAAAGGTTGGCGCTTCTGCTACAATCTTAGGCTCCTCTGCTACCTCCTCAGCAACCGGTGTTTCTGCCACAACTTCACTTTCTGCCTGTGCTGTTTCCTCAGTTCCCTGCATGATAAGCGAAGCTCTGTCATTTTCTACCTCACCGGAATTTACTTCCAGGTAATTCGGGTCTACATCCATATCATTATTCTGACTTAAATCTGTTTCGCCATCTCTTGTAAATCTCTCATCTGCTACCAGTTCATCCTCTGTTTCCGCCTTATTCTGTTGTTGCTCCAGCTGCGCAAAGTCTATTCGATTTTCCTCTGTATTCGAGTTATTTTGTGCTGCCATATATACCCCTGTCAGGGTAAGAGCTGATAATACGAAGACCGATGCCGCAATCACGGACACCTTTTCCTTCTGCAAACCTGAACGCTTCTTATTACGTTTATTCATTCTCATCACCTCAATAGTAGCATTGCCTTTCTTACAAAAACTATTCACTTTTACAACGAAAAAAAGAGCAAAAGAATTCTTCTGCTCTCACGTTTCTTATTATAGATAAGTTATTTATTTTTATGCGTAATTTTTCCAATCTTTTCAACTAATTTATCAAAAAGAACATTGCATACGATAACAACGGTATTGTCATAGATGATTCCCATTACCAGACAAACGAGGAATGTTACCGCAACGGTCGCAACAATACCACCGATACAGCCAAAACGAAGTGCTGTAATATGAAGCCTGCCCTGCACAATCACAAACAATGCGTACCAGTGAATCAGGATAATGGCAAAGCTGTACTTGGAGCACATTCTGACAAAAGGATTCGCCTTCCCCTGCAATCTGTCCTTCAGCTTCATAAATACTGCATAGATGGCACAAGAAATCAGAATCATGGTCAGTGTGTTATTGTATACATAGTTCATCCGGGACGAATCGATGAATACGACTCCTATCGTGATAACCAGCGCAATCACACCTACTCCGATAATCCTGTTATCATATTCACGGCATTCCTTGCGCTTCATGATATAGCCAAGCAAAAATACGCCCTCCCAGCCGGCAAGAAAACTGCTTGCACCAAAGGTCATTCCAAATAACGGAAGGTATATCGTCAGTGCATTTATAATAAGAATCACCGCTGCCAGACGAAACAGCATCCTCGCACTTAGATTCTGCACCATAACGCGGAAAAACGGGGTCACAATATATAACGCTATAATCGTATAAATAAGCCACAAATGCGGGCCTACATCCGGCGCGCCTGTAATCATACGCTTGATTGCCGAACCGATATTTTTCGGCGGCAAAAGACTTACTTCATTTCCTAAAATAAGCAAAAGCATATAGTAGGCAATCAGCGGTATAATAACCTTAGAGGCACGTCTCAGATAAAAGGAGGAAATTCTTTCTTCCTTTTTTGACGAAAGCAATAACGTACCGGACAGCATCACATAAATGAGATTACAGCAAAGACCGATACTTAATCCTCCTACGAGCAGTAACCGTTTCCAGCTCGTATCGGCAAGGTCTACCATCGGCGAGCAGGCATGCGCTAAGATAACCAATACCGCTGCAAGAATACGCAGATAATCCAGATGTACCTGTCTGTTCCAGAGTGGCTTTTCTCCTAAAAAGAGCTCTTCCGCATAAGCCTTGGCCGTCATTCCCTTTGCACGAACGCTATGTGCCCAGAATATCAGGCAAAAGCCAATCATTACTGCCGGAAAATACATCAGACAGTTCTTCAGCGTACGGTTCGATACCACAGGTGTAACCTTTGTTTCGCCGTCATAAGCATGAATCCCGCTCAGAGTAAAATCGCCATCTATATCAATACGAAGAATACTGTATCCACCTAACGGTACCGGAAGCATACAGCTTGTCTTTCCCTGTTCAATCGTTCCCTTCACGGAATGCTTCTCAGAGTAGCTTTCCCCTTCCTTTACAAAGAATACCTGAACCGCTACCGGTGTATTTTCAGGAAATGGCTTTGCCAGTGTAAGCTCCAGTCCACCGATTGTCTGCTGTAATCCCGTCAGGTAAAACTGCGGGTCCTCACCGTTGACGGTAAACGTATAGGTTCCTTCCTCATACAGGTTTGGTACCACCTCATAGCTTACTGCAGCTTCATACGCACTTCTCAATATATCGCCTGATTCTCCCGTCATCTCATAACGGTAATCAAGATTCTGCCAGAATACAATCCCGCATGCCACAAGAATAGCCAGCACTAGAAGAATGTATTTTAAATTCTTTTTCATGATATTAATATTCCCCCACTGATAAAAATCCGGTAGTTATGTATACCATTTTAAGTATATACAAAAAACCGCCCTGTCGTAAAGACTAAGAACGGTTTTTTTCTAAAAATATACCGTGATTCCTATCACTTACTCCTCTTTAGCAAACTTCACTGTTTTTGCGATTTCTATTGCCTGCTCCTTACTAAACTGCCTGCTGTCAAGTGACAGGTAATACGCCTGCTCCCTCTCCTGACTTGCAAAAAAGATGTACCAGTAATCACTGGTTGCCTCTTTGGGAGTAAGCTCGATACCCTGCTCCATTAAGATTCCCATTTCTGCGGCCGTGTATAAGTCATGATTTACCCGATATAAAACAGCGGGCATATCAAGTCCCTCCAGAACCTCCACCTTTTCCTCTGCGGTATGGTTCCAGAACTGCATCGTTTCCACCAGCTTTCCATCCTCAAAGATAAATATGTCCTCCGAATAATTCATCCCTGAGATTGTGCCGGAATACATCCACTCGGGTATCGCGCCGTAGCTGTCTTCATCTAATTCCTCTCTGATACTATACGCCTGCGGTCCTATCAGTACACCACCTGCCAAACCGATATTTGCCTTATAATCCGACAGGGTGTATCCTTCCGGTAATTCAATGGTCAGCATATCCGCAAGCGTCTTCTTATGATTCAGAAATTCCTCGATATCCTTAACCACATTACGCCCTTCTTCTGTTGTATAGATGAGTCTGCCATCCATATCCGACTCTCTCGTCAGATACATATCCTCCAGCGTATGATCCGCTACACTGTGCGATGCTCCCAACCGATAGGTTTCCCCATTGTATGAAAGATAGAAGTTTACATAATAATTAAGCCATCCGTTATTCCTTGCTTCTTCTATATCCGCCACCTCGGCATTTGCGAAGGAAAAATAATCCGGTGTATCGAGACTGCCGTCCTTGAACATCGCAATGAGCATTTCCATGGTGAGCTCTTCTGCCTGTGCAGCCGGTGTGCTTTCCCCGGTTGCTGGTTCGTCCTGTACTTCTGCAAACATTTGCCTAGCATGGAAAGAATTGACGGCAGTATCTAATTCCTGTTTCATGCTGAAATACCATTCTTCCTTTTCCGCACTCCACTGTACATCTGTCGGATACCAGTATACATATGCTCCGGTCTTATCCGTATTCACATCTACAAGCTTGACTTCTCCACCTAAACCATATTGCTCTACATACTGCTCCCATATGCTTTCGATATCCACGCCTTCTAAATCCTGCTCATCCATCATTCCGTAAATATCATAGTCAGAAATACTGATCTCACTCAAACCACCAAGCATTCCCTGCTCTCCGTCTGCAAAGGAATCTGTATAAAACTGAACCAGTAAACGCCGTATCTGCATCTGCTCATCATACTCCGGCTTTATGGTGTAAGCGACATGATTAACCATTGTTTCCGGTATATTCATGGTAAAGTAGTCATTCTCTATTTGGGTACTGTCAAATACAATCGGCTGATTACCGTCTATATTATCTGCATCACTAACAGAAGCTTCCTTCGTCGTGCTAATGCTTACAAAACAGAGCACTACCAGAAGCACCAGCACCACACATACTGAAATAATAGCCTTCTGCCTGGTTGCAATCCGCTTAATTCTCTGCTTCATACTTCTGTCTCCGCCCGTCATCGTGGTTGCAATGGAAAAGTAATCCCGCGCCGTTGTTTTTACCGTAATGAGTCCGATTAAGGTCTTTCCATACGGTATTCTTTCCTCTTCGCCAAGTACTCCAAGTGCCGTTTCATCGCATGCCAGCTCACAGTCCTGCTTTGACAGATATGCAGCAAGCCATACCAGCGGATTCCACCAGTAGCAAATAAGACAAAGGCTTCGCAAAGCTGACCACAGTAAATCTCCCTGCCTGTAATGACAGTATTCGTGCGTAATCACATGATAAAGCTTTTTCTCGTCCGTTGTTATCTCCGGCGTAATATAAATTGCCTTACCATACAGACACGGTGACGGCAAGCCCTCTACCAGATACACCGGCATCGGGGCATCATAGCCTGCAAAACTCATACGTCTCTTATGCAAAAAACGAGTAAATCGCAGATTGTAACTAATAAAATACAACAGCATCAGGACAGAGCCGCAGACCGCTATGATTGCAAACACCTCTGATGCCCCGATTCCGCTTTCCGCTTTCACTGTCTCCGGCTTACCCGTTGTTATTCCGGTCGTATTCTGTGTAGTCTCTTCCGAAAAGGTAATCTCTGCCAAGTCTGCAAACTGCCCTTCTCTCTCATCAGATACCAATGCTTGCGTCTTCTGCAACAGGTTGCTGTCTATCAGGTTAAATATAGATATCGGGCTTTCTATCATAGGAATTGGCAATAGCAGCTTGATTACCACCAGAAGCCATAGGGCATATTGCAGCCGCATATTAATTTTCCCACGAAATACAGCACGCAGGAAAACGATAATTAAAATAAAAATAGATGATGTAAGTATTGAAATTCCAAATGTTTCTAACATAATCTCCGTCACCCTTTCTTGGACCGGCTGCTTTCCTTCCGGCTTTCCTCTCCTAAGATTTCGTATAACTCATTGATTTCCTGCTTGGATAATGCCTTTTGCTGAACCATGGCATTCAGCATCAGACCAATCTTCCCATGAAATACCTTATTCAGAAACTCTTCCGTTTCCTGTATCGAAGCATCCTCCTGCTTCAAGTCCGGGTAATAGAGCTTTGCCCTCTCCCCTTCCTCAAAATGGAGTGCGCCCTTCTCCTCCATGCGCTTCAAAAAGGACATAACCGTGTATTTTGTCCAGCCGGTATCCTCCTTGAGCGCATTGGTAATCTCCATCATGGTTCGTGGCGACTGTTCCCACAAGACCTCCATCACTTTCCACTCTGCATCCGTTAATTTCACATTTTTATCTACACTCATGCTTCTTTTTTGCTCCTTTATCCACATTGATACTGATTTCACTGTACATTTCAGCTTCGATACGCCGGTTACACGAATAAGCACCTCGTAAATTCCTGTGTATTACCATGACTTTGCTTATTCGTAAATAAAGAGGTTGACAAATGCTTACCTCACTTTTAGTATAGATAAGTGGTAAGCATTTGTCAACCTCATATTTTACTTTATCATCTATTAAGCTGCTTTTCCTTTACTTAGAAGTTGTACACTCCCGTTTTTCATAGAAATAATCAAACAGATCCATCAGCTTCAAACATCCCTGATACTGGTCATAAACAGCATCCGCCAGATAAATATCCTTTACACTATTAATGACTCTGTCCCAATCTGCTTTTTTATTGAAAAAATCTTTATATTGGGGAATTATCTTACATAATCCATGCATTGCTGCATTATGTACATATCCCTTTAACTGCTGAAAAGAGGTTGTATTTTCTCCTTTATAGATGTTCGCATCATCTGCATAGCAGCATAGTGCAAACATCTCAAGCATCGTTGCTTTTTTGGGATTGATGGATGTTATGTAAACCAGCTTGCTTATACTCTCTCCGTTATAATGCAACCGCACCTCAATGATTGGATTTTCTTCCGTTGATTTTTTTGCATAATTTGCAACAACTACATAAGAAATATTAGAATTGCCATCTGTAATGGTTGTCATACCAAGATTTTCGACCGTTTCCCTTAAAGAATCATCCCCGGCTGTCACGAAGCGTTTTGAAAGTCTCCCACCCATAGCCCGAAAAAATGATTTCGAACTCTTCTTTTCTTTTTCTACCAAATCAATAGACATATGTTACCTTCCAATATGCTATCCATAGCGTACTTCGCGTCCATACAGAATATATATCGGCAGGTTTGCTATTTTTCTTAAATGATTGTAACTATTCCCGCAGGATTTCACTGCGGATGAGTATATAGAATTGTTGTAGGCGGCACAATTTTATTTTTTCATTACCGGAACCCAAATCTCGCTACGGAAATTAGGACTTCCTGATTTTGCGTGTTCAGTTCTGCAAGAATTATTCTTTATCCTCAATAGGTATCCAAACCTCATAATATCTGTTTTTCTTACGCATTTCGTAATCAGTCCAAAGATGGTATATCTCCACAATATCACTATTCCGTAGTTCATATTCTGAACTCGGTAGCCAAGAGTTAAATATTAACTCAAAAAGTTTAGGTAATTCCTCCCACGCACGACCACCTCGATTGGTGGTAAAAGCAGCGTATTTGCCTTTGGTGATGATTGCTTCTTCAAGGTTATCGCTATTAGTATTTTCCTTTTCTCTTGCAATCATATATTTACCGTTTTGCCAAATACCATACCATACACCATCAAAAACCTTATTCTGTGGCTGATTCCATTTTCCATTACTGATTTTTTCAGGGACTGACTCGCAGTTCTCATCCCACATACTGTGCCGTAGTGCTTCTCGCGTTGAATACTTTTGTGTGTCATACTCTTTTGCCACTCCGTAAACAACAGTTTCTTTTACGTCAATAATTCGGAAATCCATTTCACTTGCTCCTTTGATAATAATGTGAAAGGAAGCAGGTGGATATACTTTTGCCGAACCGCCAAATCGTCTATAAGCCGAAGGGGTAATTCCATGTTGCTTCTTAAATGCTCTCGAAAAAGCATCGGTACTGTCATATCCATATTTTAAGGCTATGTTTATGATTTTTTCGTTGCTCTGTTGCAAATCGTTGACAGCAAGGGATAATCTTCTACGGCGAACATACTCATTTAATGTCATTCCCGTCATATAACTGAAAAACCGAAGAAAACTATCACTCGTAACACACGCAATTTTAGCAGCTTCATCAAGGTTTAGTTCATTACAACATAATTTTCCCTCAATATAGTTGATAGCTAAATTCAACTGTTTTAGCATATTCATCTGTTTCACCTCCCATCATCATTCTATCAACTTCAAATCAATAGTTTCCGACTTTTCTTGGGCAGAATTAAACACCTTTCTATCTACCTCATAATTACATTTTTTCTTGAATAATAAAATCAATCAGTTTAGACGCCGATTCTTTTTCGAGCGGATAAACTCTATTAAAATACTTATAGTAAATAAGCAGTGACCAATATACCTCATATCCTCCCAGTTCGTATTCTTCTTCTGTAGGAAAATAAGAAAGGCATCCATTCGTATATCCATTTACAAAAAAGAACTTGTCCTTCAATTTTTCCATTGGCTCCAATGCAAACTCTACCATTAATTCATAGGGCATTCCACACATACACCATTGACCAATGCTGAAATATTGAATTTCAACTTCATCTTTTTGTGTATTTATCCCTGCTTTATGTAGACTCTTAACCTCCTGTAACCATTCCGCACCATCAATACCACAGTAATGTTTCGCCTCTGTTGCAATCTGTTCTGCCCTTTCAAATGATGGTACGTTAGAATTAAGTATAATATCTTTCGAATACATTTTTGCAGTTAAATCACTTATTACATCAACCGTCCATATCTCTTGTGCGACTTTTTCATAAATGATGTTAGCCATATCCTCTAAAGCAGTACTCGACCTAATATACTCTGTACCTCTCGCATCTATTGGAATTTCTTTGGAATTGAAATACTTTGGAGCTATATTTCCGGCTGAGCCTTGTATTACCATAATTGGACAACCAAATTTCTCTTGCAGCAAATCTCTTATAGTGCCAAAATAATCAGGTGATATAAAATAGTTATCACGTTTAAGTGCATTACAATGAGCGGTCACTCTTATTAAAAGTAAGTGCATATCGTCTTTATTTGCCCCACACACTTTTAAAATTCCCACTCTCTTATCGAGGTTGGAATTTCCCTCTCGTCTATTTACACCTATTTCGGCTTCTGCATTTGTCCAACCACACAAAACAGGCTGCATAGCAGATAAAGCACCTATCGCAGCCATCTCGATTTTACTACATAACATTTCATAATAATGAGTCATACTATCCGCATCTGGAGCTGAATGGCAATGGGAAAAACATAACATTACTTTGTCGCTTGAAACATTCAAGACTTTACCCACTTTCATTCTCAGCCTATCTGCCAGATTTTTTGCAAACCCAATACTATCAATACAAATTAAACAACAACGTTCTTCACTTTCCCACACAGATACTTGTGCCAGTAATGGTTTCAATACCCCCCGGGATACATTATCTGCACGATTGAAGCCAATTAACGGCATAGGCATATCTGGTGTTATATCGGTTTCTGCGTACCCCAATTTCAACATTTTGTACTCTCCATCAAATTCAATTTCTTTCTTATTTTATCGTATCAAGTTCAGCTATTCCATCATCAGTTCATTCATCAAGTTGTTACCAGATTTTATTTCCCCTATGAGGGTTCATAAACAAGGGCAAAACGATATAATACGATACAAGATGTAAAGGAAAGGACACCAGTGAAAAGTTTAGTATTTTCAAGAGGGTATCGAGATTTTTATAACAAGATATAACAGTTATTAAATCTCTTAAAAATCGTCATTTGAGAACTGAAATTTTGCGCGTAGCAATGAGCCATGCGCAGATGAACTGAATTGGCTGACGGGAGCTTGCTCACAGGCAGACTTCGAGTTCAGATGCATACGGCGAACGCCACGACAACGAGCAAGCGAAGCTTGCGAGTCTGTCCGCAGGGCGAAATCACCTGCTAGCTGAAAGTTCACTCGCTCTTAATAATATCCCAATCCATTATACTTAATTTCTATGCTTCTTTTTCTTCCTTCCGAGTCAAGTAAAGACGATGGGTGCTCTCCTTCTTTTGCAACATATAGCGATGGGTCTGGATGGTCATCAATTGTTGCATAATACTTTTCACCACAATTCTGACACTCAAATGGTCCCAAATTTCCATACCCCTCTTTCTCATCCCCCACTCCATCAACTTCAATTTACGCTTCCTCTTTCTGATATTTAGCAAGCAATATTAACAGACCTACAAAGGTAATCAAAGAACCTATTCCCATATCAGCCATGTTCAGGCCATTTGGGGAAAAATTGTTTTACCTTTAGCTATAGGAATTGCCATCGCTATTCATATCAAATCTCCCGTAAAGTTTCCCGACAACAACAACTTGGAATTACACATCAATAGTAAATTTCCCCCGACTCCATAGCCACATCTGCGTATGGACATCAATGGGTTTTAATGCGGTATCCTCCAGTAAATCTTTCCATTTCTCAGCAAGTACAATTTGAACATTGGACTGTTTTGCTTCTTCTTCTGAAATAACCCCTAGTTTTTGACTTGCCTGTATAACATGTGTATCCGGAGCAACCGTAATATGTTCCCTGTCTACGAATTCTATATCTGTATATTGCTCAAGCACATATAACCAGTAATTCACAATTTTATTACCCCCTAAATATGGGAAATCCTTTTTATTATTTTGTATATAGGCTTTCACTTTCTCCACAGAAAAACCATTCCCGGAAAATAGATTACGAATATCTCCATCTAATTTCGTTTCTATTGTTTCGCACAACTTCTTCCAAATCAAAGGCTGTTTATTTGGTTGTAGTGCAACCCTGTAGTCAACAAGATATTTTTTTAAAAGCTCTTCCGACATGGAACAAACTTCTTTACTGTCAAAAACTGCTTTAGCATTTTTATCGGAATACATTCTGTTTGCACATTCCCATAAAACATATGAATTTCTTTGATAATTCAGCGACATGGGTAATGTAAAATACATATAGTTTTCTCTGGATGCTTTATCCAGACAAGGATTTTCATCCTCCGGCATTTTCTCTCCACCCAAATAGCCTTGCTGATGCAGCTGAATAAGTTTATTCACTTTGCTTATTATCTCTTTTTTATCCATGCATAACACCTCTGCGATTCGGTTTTTTCTTTTATTTTATCACATCAATTCCTATGTATCATTCAAAAATTAACTAATATTTGTAACTATTCAGCGCTAGGCAGATATACGCAGAATATTTTTCTGAGTGTGCATGATAAAAACGCAGTCGTAGCGGTCTGCGCTAAGTTTTTTTATCATGTGCAATCGGGAAAATTAGCACTTTATTACAATCTTGACACCGTAAAGTTTGTTGCATATAATGTTTACAGTGTCAAGTTTATGGAGGTTCTGCTATGTCGATTAAAAAACAATCCTACCATCATAAGGATTTGAAAAACGCTTTAATTGAAAAGGGCATTGAAATCGTAACTGATGAGGGCATGCAATCTTTTTCATTAAGAAAGGTAGCCGCTGCGTGTGGTGTCAGTCATGCTGCTCCTTATAGTCATTTTCAGAGCAAAGAAGAATTATTGGATGCCATGCAGCAGCATATCACTCACCGTTTTTCTGAAATATTGGAATATACGATTAAAACATATGAGGATAAGCCGGATTTACTAAAACACATGGGGATAGCATATGTTTCTTTTTTCATTGACAATCCCTCTTATTTTTCGTTTCTCTATACACAATCTAACATAAAGATAGACTTAACCCTTTCCATACCGGATGATGAAAATTATAAGCCCTTTATTATCTATAAAAACGTGATAATGTCTTTGTTAGAACGGGCACAGTATCCACAAAACAAACGAAACGATGCTGTCGTTACAATATGGGCATTTATCCATGGTATCACTTCATTAGCAACGATGGATAATGTTCATTATGAGAACAGTTGGGAACAGAAAGTTGTTGATTTCATGGAGATTTTTCAGCCTTCATTCCTATCGGATAGGAGAGATAATGCATGATAGGTGTTTATTTTAGCGGAACCGGAAATACAAAATACTGCATAGAAAAATTTTTGTCACTCTATGATGATACAGCTAAAACAATAGCTTTAGAAGATGCCTCTGTCACAAACGAAATTATTCAACAAAGTGATATTGTTTTGGCATATCCCATATATTACAGTAATCTTCCAAAGATAGTACGCGATTTTATTGTAAATAACAGCAGAATTTGGAATGGAAAGCGTATCTTTATCATTTCCACTATGGGACTCTTTAGCGGAGACGGCGCGGGACTGGCTGCAAGATTATTAAAAAAATACGGTGCGCAAATTATAGGCGGACTTCACATAAAAATGCCAGATTGCATATGTGATATAAAGGCCTTAAAGCGTTCCGTTCAGGAAAACAGACACATCATTGAACGAGCAGATAAAAAGATTGCATCAGGAGCATCAAAACTGAGAGAAGGGATTCCCTCTAAGGACGGATTGAGTTTCTTACATCATATTGCCGGACTATTCGGACAGCGACTTTGGTTCTATACTAAAACGCTGCACTATTCCAACAAGCTGAAAATAAATAAAGAGTCCTGCATATCCTGCAGAAATTGTATTTCTGTATGTCCTATGCAAAATATTTCTTTTGATAACACGAAAGTCATAGCAGGACATCAATGTACCATGTGTTATCGCTGTATCAATCAATGTCCCAAGCAGGCAATCACACTTTTGGGGACAACCGTATACTCACAGCACAGAATTGATGGTTGATAGTCTAATACTGCGACATTTGCCCCAGTTTTGACGAACCTACTGTTTTGAAACCATTGGGTATAGGATGCACTTTTTGATATCCCTATACCCAAAATTGCGTCGCTTTATCGGCGAATTTGCTATTTTTGCAAGCAAATTGGGTATAGGGAGTACTTTTTGAGGCTTCTATACACAAAATCACATCGCTAATTTGACAAACTTGCTATTTTCAAGCTCAAATTGGGTATTGGAGGGGCTTTTTAAGACCTCT
>CAYLWP010000016.1:0-26024 GCA_964387365.1 uncultured Roseburia sp.
GGGTTACAACCATATTTTAATTCTAATTCTTTCATCTTAAATTGCTCCTTTAATACCAAGTGATTAATTGTTTTTATTTATTATCTTTGTCTCGTACTTACCTGTTGCGATGTCGATGTAACGAATGAAAAGAGATACCTTGTTCTCTTCATTTAAGCTGTTCCATACAGTATTGGCAAACTCATCCATATCGTTAGGAATGTCAACAAGCTTAGGCTCACCCTCGAAGCTTGGTAACGGATTGCCGTCGCACTTATAGGTATGGATAAAATGTCCCTCTCCGGCAACCGGATTGGTATAAGCAAATGTATATCTGTTGCAGGCATCCGGGTTACCGTTGTTGCTCTTTAAGATAGACATTGCATAGTTATAAGTTCCATTCTCAATATGCAGAATACCGGAAATTCTTGGTGTATAGTTAGGAGCGTCCGGCTCAAACTCTCTTGTTCTTAAGGACTGCTCGAAGGTCAGCTGCTTGTCCATTAATTCGTAAATAGTATCTGTCTGGTCACCGTTTGTTACGATAGTCTTGTTGCCAAGTACGCGTACCGGTGCATAGATAATAAGACTTGGATCGCTTAACTTGGAAGGATCAAATGCCTGAGTACGGATTCCCTCTCCATCTTCAACGAATACTCTGTTTCTGCTGTTCTCGCTTCTACCCATGATAAAGTAAGCAATGGCAGCCTTTGTTCCGTCCGGTGTCTTACCGATAACAATACCTCTTCCAGGGTATGCATTGTTCTGTAACTCATTTGCCAGTGAAAGTTTTTCCATTTCTTTTTCCTCCGTATGATGTGGTTGCATGGTTAATACAGTTCCCGGACTTATGCTTTTCCATAAAATCATTGCCATGCGCAATCTTTTATGTCAATTTGCATAAAAAAACCGCCCGGGTGCACATTAAAATGCTGCCCAGGCGGTCGGCTGTTCTTAAACCTGTACACTCCCTGTAGGTTCTCCTACACAGGCAATCCTGTTTCCGCCAGTCGTGTACTTGTAGTTATCATATCCGAAAACCCTTAAAAAAGCAAGTACCAATCTTATATTTTCTCTAATTCCCTTTCCAGCCGTGCTCTCGTAATCTCGCCACCATGTGACGGAAGAAACAACTCGCAATTCTCCTGTAGCAGCTTCTTCCATGACACCTCTATCAGTCCCGGCTGATTCGCCCATGCCGGCTTTAATCTGACACCGTGATAGTTTCTCATGATATCCCCGACGATGGCAATCTCCTCATCTATAATGATACTGATGCCGCCCTCCGTATGTCCGGGTGTTTCTATGATTTTGATATATTCGTTCCGGATTAACGGTTCGTCAAACGGAATCGCTACGGCATCCCTGCATGCCGGATACCTGTTAAGCATCGGTATCAGACTGACAATCTTCTCCACAAGCTCAATTGCAGAATGTGCAGCCTTCGTTATCAGGCAGTCTCCTGTCTGCACAAAGAGCAGCTCACTGTCGTGAATATAGACCGGGCACTGATACTCCTCCGCAAGGGCAGCAACACTTTCTACATGATTAATATGCGCATGTGTCAGAATAATCCCGTCAATACCGACAATATCATTCATCTCCAGCTGTCTGATGATTCTGTTTTTATCTGACAGCGCAGAGGTATCAACCAACCAGGTTTCCTTTTCTGTTTCTATCGCAAAGCAATTACAGCGGATTCCGTCCAGACGAATCACCGTAATGCCGTGCTTTGTAACCCATTTCTTCATCTTTTATCCCTAACAGCAAAAAAACTTGCCGGAATTACTCCCGACAAGTTATCTTAACATAATTGCATTACAATAAAAACAGATTTTCACTTTTTCTCGCTTTTACTCGAAAGCAGAAACGATATTTTGTGCATTTTGCACAAGTTATGGTTTCATATAAGCAGCTATCGCATTGACACCATACATCATGGTTTTCAAACCGTCCTGATACTTATAATTCACATTCGTTGCCAGCATGCTACTGATACCGTTGACCAATAACCAGATACTTTCGGCTGCCTCGCGGCTGTTGGTCTCCACGTTCACATCACCACTGCGCTTACCCGCTTCGATTAACGAGGTCAAATCCTGCAGTATCTCATTATGAACACCTTCATCCGTCACCTTATATAATGCCGTATAATGCTGAAAAAAAGCATTTCTCTCATAAATATAAGTAAGCACATTCTGCATCAGAGCCTTGAAGTTTTCCTCATAGGAAGCACCTTCCCTGATTGCACTTCTTGCATTCTCTATCAATTCCCTGTTACAACGATTGGCCACCAGCATGTTGATTTCATCCAAATCGCGAAATCTGTTGTATATCACTCTTCTATCGCAGTTCAGCTCTTTGCAAATTCTTGTAACTGTCAACGCATCAGGTCCTTCTTTACATCCGATATTTACAGCAAGATCAACGATTCTCTTACTTGTTTCATCTTCAATTCTTTTTCCTTTTGAAAATGCCATTCCTATCACCTCACATCTTCAGACAGCTTGTGTCTGATATCGTTACGGTAATCCTCCTGATGCAATGATAATATTCTGTCTTATAACCGTTTATTTTTATCCATTACTTATATTTTACCAACAATTCAAACAGTTATCAAGTGCTTTTACAACGTCTTTGCTCTTTGTTCAATATTTCTCTGAAAATTCAAAACATCATGAGAATATTCTTCATCCATATATTTTGATGTAATCAGGAAATCAGCCGATGCCTTATTATTTGCCATCGGAATATCATATACCTGTGCAATACGAAGCAGCGCCTTCACATCCGGGTCATGCGGCTGTGCAGCCAGCGGATCGGAGAAGAAAATAACAAAGTCTACTCTTCCCTCTACAATCTTGGCTCCAATCTGCTGGTCTCCGCCAAGAGGACCACTGTTGTAGCCTCTTACCGGAATTCCTGTTGCCTCTGTAATCATACGCGCAGTCGTTCCTGTTCCGCACAGGAAATGCTTCTTTAATACTTCTTTATTCTCATCACACCATGCAATCAGTTCTCTCTTTTTGCTGTCGTGTGCAATTAATGCAATATTTTTCTGTTTTCCTATCGTTAAAGTAATTCTATCTTCGTTCATCTGACATGTCCTCCATTCTATGTGATTTCAAAGCACAATCATTTGTTCACATAACTATTGTAGCACATAGCTTACGCTATCGTAAATAGGACTTTATTCTGCAATGGCATTTCCTGTGTAAAGCTGATAATATCTGCCCTTCTTCTCAATCAGGTGGTCGTGATTGCCACGCTCAATAATACGTCCCTGTTCCAGAACCATAATGCAGTCGCTGTTTCTTACCGTAGACAGACGATGCGCGATAACAAAGGTCGTTCTGCCCTTCATCAGCTTATCCGTACCCTCCTGAACGATTTTTTCCGTTCTGGTATCAATGGAGCTTGTCGCCTCATCAAGAATCAGTGCCGGCGGGTCTGCAATCGCTGCTCTTGCAATCGCAAGCAGCTGACGCTGTCCCTGACTTAAGTTTGCGCCGTCGCCGGTAAGCTTGGTCTGATAGCCCTGCGGAAGCTTCTCAATAAACTCATGTGCATTGGCAAGCTTTGCCGCTGCAATGACTTCTTCATCCGTTGCATCCAGTCTTCCGTATCGAATATTTTCCATGACAGATGCCGTAAACAGATGCGTATCCTGTAAAACGATGCCGAGAGAACGCCTTAAGTCTGCCTTCTTTATCTTATTGATATTGATTCCGTCGTAACGAATCTTACCATCCTGAATATCGTAGAAACGGTTTACGAGGTTCATAATTGTTGTTTTTCCTGCACCGGTAGAACCTACAAAGGCAATCTTCTGTCCCGGCTCAGCAAAGATGTCTACATTATGCAGAACAATTTTCTCATCCGTATAACCAAAGTCAACATCAAAGAACTCGATTTTTCCTTCCAGCTTCTGATAGGTTACGGTATTGCTGTCCTTATGATAATGCTTCCAAGCCCAAAGCCCCGTTTTCTTCTCAGTTTCCTTTAATTCACCGTTTACCAGCTCTGCATTGACAAGAGTAACATAGCCCTCGTCTGTTTCCGGCTCCTCATCAAGCATCTTGAAGATTCTGTCCGCACCGGCAAGTGCCATAACGATACTGTTAAACTGCATACTAATCTGGTTAATCGGCATATTGAAGCTCTTATTTAAGGTTAAGAAGCTTGCCAGACCACCAAGGGTAAGTCCGCTGATACCGTTTAATGCAAAGATACCTCCGACAATCGCACAAACAACATAGCTTAAGTTGCCAAGCTGGGAATTAATTGGTCCGAGCATATTGGAATACTTTGTCGCATTGTAAGCGCTGTCAAAGAGTTCCTCATTCAATTCGTCGAATTTCTTGATATTTTCCTCTTCGTGGCAGAATACCTTAACAACCTTCTGACCTTCCATCATTTCCTCAATATAACCGTTTACGGCACCGATTGCCTTCTGCTGTTTCAGGAAAAAGCTTCCGGAAAGTCCTGCTGCCTTCTTTGTTACAAAAAGCATCAGCGCAACCATACATAAGCTTACCAGAGTAAGCGGAATACTTATGGAAATCATACTTCCAAGCACGCCGATAATGGTAATCGCACTGTTCAACAGCTGAGGCATACTCTGGCTGATCATCTGTCTTAACGTATCAATATCATTGGTGTAGCATGACATGATATCACCATGTGCATGCGTATCGAAGTACTTAATCGGAAGTGACTCCATCTTATGGAACATATCATTTCTGATATTTTTCAGAGTACCCTGCGTTACAGTAATCATAATACGATTGTATATATATGCGGATAACGCGCCTATTGCATAAAAGCATGCGACACGTGCAATTGCCTTTGCCAGTCCCGAAAAATCCGGATTTGCCTGACCAAGCATAGGTGTAATATAGGCATCAATCAGGGTCTGCATAAACATCGTTCCCTGAATACTTGCAAATACACCAAGGAAAATACAAATGACTACAATAATAACATGTGGCAGATAGTTTTTAAAAACATATGCCATCAAACGCTTAAAAAGCTTGCCCGGATTCTCAATCTTAGGCATTGGGCCTCTTGGACCTCTTCTTCCAGGTCCGCCGGGGCCACCCGGTCCTGCTCCTCTCATAGGTCTTGCTTCTGCTGCCATTATTCGTCACCTCCTGCTTCATCAAAGTCACCGCTACCGCCGGTCTGTGATTCATATACTTCCCTGTAAATCTCATTTGACTGTAATAATTCTTCATGTGTACCGGATCCGCTAATCCTGCCCTGATCCATAACAATGATTCTGTCAGCATGCTGCACACTGCTTACGCGCTGAGCAATAATCAGCTTTGTCGTATCCGGAATTTCTTCCGCGAATGCCTTTCTGATTTTTGCATCCGTTGCTGTATCTACCGCGCTGGTACTGTCATCCAAAATCAAAATCTTAGGCTTTTTCAGCAGGGCTCTGGCAATACAAAGTCGCTGCTTCTGACCACCGGATACGTTGGAACCGCCCTGTTCGATATGAGTATTGTACTTATCCGGCATTTTCTGAATAAACTCATCTGCACAGGCAAGCTCGCAGGCACGCTTACATTCCTCTTCACTTGCCTCTTTATTACCCCATCTTAGGTTCTCTAAAACAGAACCGCTGAATAAAACATTCTTCTGCAACACAACGGACACCTGATTACGCAGGCTCTCAAGGTCATACTCCCTGACATTTCGCCCGCCGACCATAACCTCACCATCCGTCGCATCATACAGACGGCTGATCAGATTAACAAGACTGGACTTGGAGCTTCCTGTGCCACCAATTACACCAATCGTTTCACCTGACTTAATATCAAGATTGATATTACACAGAACTTCTTTTCCCTTTGAGGTATAGGTAAAATCAACATTCTTAAATCTGATGCTTCCGTCTGCGACCTCATAAACCGGATTTTCTGGATTGGCAATATCTGACTTCTCCTGCAGAACCTCTGCAATACGCTTTGCACTTGCATAACTCATGGTAAGCATAACGAAAATCATGGATACCATCATAAGGCTCATTAAGATATTCATACAATATGTCAATAAGCTCATCAGCTCACCAGTTGTCAGGTTTCCTGCTACAATGTTTTTTGCTCCGAGCCATGACATAATCAGAATACAGGTATAAACCGTTGCCTGCATAATCGGCATATTCATAACTACAAGCTTCTCGGCACGCAAAAACATATTGTAAATATTCTTATTTGCCTTGGAGAACTTTTCCTTTTCATAGTCCTCTCTTACATACGCCTTTACCACTCTGATTGCAGAAACATTTTCCTGTACGCTGGCATTAAGCTCATCGTATTTCTCAAATACCGCACGGAAATGCTTGGTTGTTCTCGGAATAATGATTCCCAACACACAGGCAAGGAAAATAACGGCTATAAGATAAATACTTGCCAGTCTCGCATGAATGGAGAATGCCATAATCATCGCAATAATCATGGAGGCCGGAGCTCTCATCGCCATTCTCAGAATCATCTGGTATGAGTTCTGTACATTTGTAACATCCGTTGTCAGTCGAGTAATCAGACTGGATGTAGAATACTTATCAATGTTCGCAAAGGAATATGTCTGTATATTGTCAAACATTGCCTTTCTTAAGTTTCTTGCAAGACCTGTTGACGCTCTTGCTCCAAATACCGCTCCTCCAAGACCTGCCGCAAGGCCGATTACGGCAGCAATAAGCATCACACCGCCTACCTTTAAGATGTGATTCATATTACCTGCATTAACACCGTCATCAATAATAGATGCCATCAATAACGGTATCACCATTTCCATGATAACTTCCAATATCATGCATAACGGTGTTAAAATAGAATCCCTTTTGAATTCCTTAATCTGTGCACCTAATACTTTCAGCATAATAAATTTCTTCCTTTCCTCCTGTTTTTACTTCTGTTCCGTGGGCTTTTTGCTATCAAGATTACTCATAATCTTATCCGCTACGAAAAAATAGGTTTGTAGCTCCTCAGTACTGATTCCTTTCAGAATATCAAGCTCCATGTTATCCATGATATTTTTTACCTGAATAGCCGTTTTTCTTCCCTGCGGTGTCAGCACGATCTTTTTCAGTCTCGCATCACCGGGAACGGCCTCTCTTCGGATATATCCCTTCTCCTCCATAAGCTTCACAAGGCTTGTTACTGACGAACGACAGATTCCGAAGTCTGATTCCAGCGTTTTCTGGTAGATTTCTTTATCCTCATTCCGATGAAGATATCCCAATATTCTGCCATGCGTAATGGTAACTTCATCAAGACCGTCTGCCATGCCGTCAATCAAAAAACGTCCGGCAAACGCCTTATGCTGCATACGGATTGCCAATCCAACCTTTCTTTCATTTACCTGTCCCTCTTTATCCATCTTTTCCTCACTTTCCAAAAACATATTTTATTCAACAGCAATATATCTGATGAATAAAAGTTCATTTTCGAATAGTTCGTATTCGAACTGTTTGTTCTCTAACATTTTACTACGTATAAAAATAAACGTCAATGTTTTGTTTTTTAGAAACGTGCGCCGGCAGGCGTGCAAAAAAAAGAACGACTGCCGAAACAGTCGTTCTGTCCATATCGTGTATTTACTTCATAAAGGCAAGCAGAACTTAGAACCCTAACTTCTTATAGATATCAAATCCATCAAGGGTTGCAAAGTAATCCTTTGGTGTTTCTGCTCTTCTGATAAGCTGAACACTTCCGTCTTCCTTTAACAGAAGCTCTGCTGACTTAAGCTTACCATTGTAATTATAGCCCATTGCATAACCGTGTGCTCCGGTATCATGGATTACAAGATAGTCTCCCTTATCAATCTTCGGAAGCTGTCTGTCAATGGCAAACTTGTCATTATTCTCACAAAGGGAACCTGTTACATCATAGGTATAGTCACAAGGAGCATCCTCTTTGCCAAGAACGGTAATATGATGATATGCACCGTACATAGCAGGTCTCATCAGGTTAACGGCGCAGGCATCTACACCGATATACTCCTTATGTGTATGCTTCTCATGAATTGCCTTGGTTACAAGATGTCCGTAAGGAGCCAGCATAAAACGACCAAGCTCTGTGTAAATTGCAACATCGCCCATTCCTGCCGGAACAAGAACTTCTTCATATACTTTTCTTACACCTTCGCCAATAACCTTGATATCGTTTGCTTCCTGATCAGGTCTGTAAGGAACACCGATTCCACCGGAAAGATTGATAAAGGTAATGTTTGCACCTGTTTCTTCCTTTAACTTAACAGCAACCTCGAATAAGGTTCTGGCAAGTGTCGGATAATACTCATTTGTTACCGTATTACTTGCAAGGAAGGAGTGGATACCGAAGTTCTTAACACCCTTTTCCTTCAAAATCTTAAAGCCTTCAAATAACTGCTCTGTTGTGAAACCGTACTTTGCATCACCCGGATTGTCCATAATATCAGTACTAATCTTGAACACCCCACCCGGATTATAACGACAGGAAATCGTCTCAGGAAGTGTGCCGAGTGTTTTCTCTAAAAAGTCAATATGTGTAAAATCGTCTAAGTTAATCGTTGCACCAATCTTATACGCATACTCAAACTCTTCCGCCGGTGTATCGTTGGAAGAGAACATGATATCCTCGCCCTTTACACCCATTGCATGACTGAGCATAAGCTCTGTCATGGAAGAACAGTCACAGCCACAGCCATACTCGCGTAAAATATCAATCAAAAACGGATTCGGAGTTGCCTTTACCGCAAAGAACTCCTTATATCCCTTGTTCCATGCAAAAGCATCCTTTAACGCCTGTGCATTCGCTCTGATACCCTTTTCATCATAAATATGAAACGGAGTCGGGTAGGCCTTAACGATTTCTTCAATCTGTTCTTTTGTCACAAATGGTTTCTTACTCATAATAATTTCTTCCTTTCTATTCTGTCATGCCGCAGAGTCTCCTCTGCGTATGGATTTTCAAGCTTACCCGGTAAGCTCTATCAGCTTTATCTCATTCTTCAGGGATTCCTTGAAAACATTTACAAAATTCTTTTGCCCGCTATATAAACATGTGTCTGTCACACTACCGGTCATATCTCCTGTCAGAACATATTCCGAGTCGATAATCAGACGAATCTGCGGCTCTTCCCTATCTGTGATATACATAATCGTTCCCGGAAGCTCAATCTCTTTGCTTACCAGCAGAACCACCTTCTTCTCCGCTTTTGTCAGATGTTCAATATCTTCCCTGCATTTTTCAAGGAATTCCACAGGCATCGATAAATAAACCCGGTAATTTACGTGACTAAGCATATAGTGAACCCTGTCCATAATATGCTTGTGGCTTGAAATTGTGATATAACCCTCACAATCATTTTCATTTTTCGGCATGTCACGAACAAGCTCGTCCTTTGCCTGCTGTAACTGCCGAATCTTATTCTGACAAAACTCCTCTGCCTCAACCGAGGTATATTTATTGGTACTGCCCTCCAACAGATAAGCAGCACCCTCTTCAACCAGGCTCGCAAGTGCATTATATACATTGGAACGGGAAATGCCCGTTATCTTCGACACTTCGTAGCCGGACAGCTCCTTATTCGCTGCCAGACAAAGGTAAACCGATGCCTCCTGCCTTGTCAAACCAAAAAGCATCAGCTTTTCAATTAATGCAGCCTCTCCCATACTAATATCACACCCTTTGCAGATTAAAGCATATGTGCTCTTAATTCTTCTCCGCTCTGTCTGCACAGATATGCCGGAGCAACGTCAAATACAGTCTTGCAGCCCTTCTGTCCTTCCTGATTCATGCGGTATGCAGCTCTTGCATAAGCAACAAGAACGCTTGCTGTGAATTCAGGGTTGGAATCTAACTTTAAGCTATATTCGATAATGTGCTTATTCTCGCCATTCCAGCCGGTCTTTCCGCTACGGATAACAAATCCGCCGTGTGGAATACCGCTGTGGTTTTTATTTAATTCTTCCTGTGAAATGAAGTTTACAGTTGTATCATAATCTGCAAAGTAGTTCGGCATTTCCTTGATTTCCTTCTCGATTCTTGCAAGGTCTGCGCCTTCCTTTGCCACAACGAAGCACTCTCTTGTATGCTTCTGTCTTGTTGTCAGGTCTGGTGTTTCACCGCTTCTAACCTGCTCCAATGCTTCCGGTACAGGAATGGTATACTGCTTCGCATCTGCAACGCCCTCAATTCTGCGGATTGCATCAGAATGTCCCTGGCTGACTCCCTTACCCCAGAAGGTATAGTCCTGACCGTCTGTTAAAATAGCGTTTGCATATACACGGTTTAAAGAAAACATTCCCGGATCCCAGCCTACGGAGATAATGCCAACCTTACCGGATTCCTGTGCTACCTTATCAACATTTGCAAAATGCTCAGGAATTCTTGCATGTGTATCAAAGCTGTCAATAACATTGAAATACTTTGCATATTCCGGTGTCTGAACAGGAAGATCTGTTGCACTGCCGCCACAGATAACCAATACGTCAATATCATCCTTCTTTGCTAAAATATCATCAATATGATACACTGCAGCTGTCTGTGTCAAAATCTTTACTGTTTCAGGGCTGCGGCGGGTAAATACTGCCACCAATTCCAAATCATCATTCTGCTTGATTGCGCACTCTACACCTCGTCCAAGATTACCATATCCTAAAATACCAATTCTAATGCTCATTATAAATTCCTTTCATACTTTCATATTAAATCCGGTACTATTAGTAGTACTGTTCAGAACTACTATAATGAATCTGTCGTATTTTGTCAAGATGTATTTGTGCGTGATATTGGGCGTTTTATACTACTTCAATCTCTTAATATCCGGATAATATTCAAATTCAGCCTTACCAATAATCTCAGCCTTATCCACAAAGGTGTTCTGCCAGTAACGGGAATCCCACGAATTATTGCGGTTGTCTCCCATCATGAAGTAACAGTCCTCCGGAACGGTATAAGGACCAAAATCACTATCTAACAGCTCCGGCGTATAATCCTGCTCCAGCTTCACGCCATCAATATAAACATATCCGTCTCTTCCCTCTATTGTTTCTCCCGGCAATCCCATGACACGTTTCAGATATAACGTCACGCCGTCATCAGGATAATAGAAGGCTACAATATCCCCTCTTTTTGGCTCCTCAGCAATAAAGGCAAGTCGGTTAATCACGATTCTGCTTCCTGCCATAACGGTTGTTTCCATGGAACCTGTCGGAACCTTCGCACCGGCAGCTACCGTATTTTTTAACAGCATGGCAACAACAAGCGCAAATAAAACGGTTTTTGAACAATCCAGAACTTCCAATAATATTTTCTTTACTACCTTATTGTTTCGCATAGCGTTTCTCCTTTGTATCCTGCTCTCAAAAACGCCTTCACGCTTCCTGTGAGCTTTATAGGTTCTCAATCTGCCAGTCAATCGGCTCTGCACCGTTTGCCTTCAGGAATTCATTTGCCTGACTGAAATGCTTACATCCAAAGAAGCCTCTGTATGCCGACAACGGGCTTGGGTGTGGTGCCGTAAGAATCAGATGTTTTGGATTATTCAGCATCTTCATTTTAGTCTGCGCCGGCTTTCCCCACAATAAATAAACAATCGGTCTGTCCTGTGCGTTTACTGCCTGAATAATCGCATCCGTGAACTGCTCCCAGCCCCTGCCCTGATGGGAATTTGCCTGATGTGCCCTGACAGTAAGAACCGTATTCAGCAGCAAAACACCCTGGTCTGCCCATTTCTTCAAATACCCATTATTCGGAATATAGCATCCCAGATCACTGTTTAATTCCTTATAGATATTCTGTAAAGACGGCGGAATATCCGGCTGACTCGGTAATACCGAAAAGCTAAGACCATGTGCCTGATTGACATTATGATATGGATCCTGCCCCAGCAATAACACCTTCACCTTGTTCAAGGGGGTAAAATGCATCGCATTAAAAATATCATCCGCCGGCGGATATACCACTACCTTACTGTATTCTTCTCTTACAAATTGATATAACTCTTTATAATATGGTTTCTGAAACTCACCCTGCATAGCCTCTAACCATTCGTCTGTAAGCATTGCCATATTTTTTCTTCCTTTACATGTACTATGATAACGATTCATCCTTTCATCGTTACAAATCAAGCTGTAACGACGAAGCTACTGAAGCATTACCGCGTCTTATAATCTTACAGAAATCCCTCTGTCTCTCAAATACTGCTTTACTTCCTTAATCTCAAGCTCTTTAAAATGGAACAGGGAAGCTACAAGTGCCGCATCTGCCTTACCGGCATCCAGCGCATCGTAAAAATGCTCTAAATTACCTGCACCGCCAGAAGCAATAACAGGAATGGAAACATTTTCAGAAATAATTCTTGTAAGCTCAATATCATATCCGCTTTTCGTTCCGTCACAATCCATACTGGTTAAAAGAATCTCGCCTGCACCAAGCTTATCTGCCTTCATAGCCCATTCTACCGCATCAATGCCCATATCAACACGACCACCGTTTTTATAAATATTCCAGCCTGAGCCGTCTGCCCTGCGCTTTGCATCAATCGCAACGACAACACACTGGCTGCCAAACTTGTCAGCAGCTTCGCTAATCAGATTCGGATTCATTATTGCCGCACTGTTTACGGAAACCTTATCGGCACCCTCGCGTAAAACCGCCTTGAAGTCATCTACTGTTCTGATTCCGCCACCTACAGTAAACGGAATAAAAACCTGCTCAGCAACTCTTCGTACCATATCAACCACAGTTCCTCTGTTATCGGAAGAAGCTGTAATATCAAGAAAAACGACCTCATCCGCTCCTGCTTTATCATAGGCTGCCGCAACCGCAACCGGGTCACCTGCATCAATCAGGTTTACGAAATTGACGCCCTTCACTACTCGTCCGTTATTTACATCCAAACATGGAATAATTCTCTTTGTATGCATATTCTTGCCTCCTCTATAACGCGATAAAATTTTCTAATATCTTAAGTCCAACATCCGAGCTCTTCTCCGGATGGAATTGGCAGGCAAAAATATTTCCCTTTTCCACTGCGGCATGAATCAACGTCGCGTATTCTGTTGTTGCCACAACAATCTCAGGTTCCTCTGCTTTTAAATAGTAAGAATGCACAAAATACACGTAAGATTCTTCATCAAGTCCTGCAAACAATCTTCCCTTATTAGGAAACTTCAAAGAGTTCCAGCCAATCTGCGGAACCTTTAATCCCTGATCGTCAGGAATCTTAACGATTTCACCCTTTAACAGTCCAAGTCCCTTTACACCCTTACTCTCTTCACTGGACTCAAAGAGGAGCTGTAACCCAAGACAGATACCAAGAAAAGGTGTTCCCTTATCTACTACCTCGTGAATCACTTCTTCCAGACCGTAATTTCTAATCTTTTCCATTGCATCGCCAAATGCACCAACCCCCGGCAGGATGACCTTGTCAGCTGCAAGAATTTCCTCTCTATCTCTGGTAATAACAGCCTGCTCACCCAAATACTGAATTGCCTTTTCCACACTTTTGATATTACCGGCATCATAATCAATTATTGCTATCATTTCCGCACCATGCCTTTCTGAATATAATCAAGCATTGTGTCGCACAGCATAAACCTGCTTTGCATACACATATAACCAGAAAAGATTGCAGAAGTAAATTCTACAATCTTTCCATATTCGCTTTTTCAGCGATTCATTATTCCTTTATGTACAATTATGGTAACTATGAATT
Source organism: uncultured Roseburia sp. (assembly GCA_964387365.1). Lineage (GTDB taxonomy): Bacteria > Bacillota > Clostridia > Lachnospirales > Lachnospiraceae > COE1. Next base: position 13,693 of record CAYLWP010000016.1, read on the forward strand.
GGAAGCTAAATCACTGCTGTCTCTCATTATAATATGATTTAATGATTTTGTATACGAAATTTCATCTTCATTTTGAAGTAAATCTCTTGCAGCCGCTTCGTCTAATCCATAATTTACCTGTAAAACGTTCAAAATGTCCGTTTTAATCTCATCTACCTCTGTTGCAACACCGTACTGCTCTGCCTCCATGTTAACGGAATCATAGGTTCCAAGACCTTCAATCAAAGCATTCAATGCTTCTACTTCCTGACCCATCTTCAAATGATTTTCATAGGAGTCATATTTACGCTGCATCTTTAAGATCACCTTGCTTCTTGCCTGAACAAGTGCATCGGATTCCTCTAATTCACTGCCGTACATTTCAAGGTATACAACCTGGTAATCACCCGCATAGTATGCTCTTCTTGCCCTCTGCAGGCTACCCTCCGTAGATGCAAACTCTGAAAAGAGTAACACAGCAACAAGAACGGATGCTGCCATAATCGTAACAAGAACCATCTTCTTAGGTGAGATTCTCTTTTGATTCTTCGGTCTTTCTGCCTCTTCCTTTGCACGCTTTTCTGCAAGTCTGGCTTCTCTTGCTTCCTTCTTTTCGCGTTTTTTCTGTTCGTTAGCTTCTGCTTTTGCCTTCTTTGCAGCTTCCTTTTCCTCGGCCTTTGCCTTCTTTTCTTCTGCCTTGGCTTTCTTTTCTTCTTCCTTCTTTGTCTTAGCCTCAAGCTTTGCAGCAGCTTTTTCCTCTGCTTCCTTAGCAAGCTCCTCTTCTGTCGGCTCCGGCTCGAATTCTTCTGTCAAAGCATTGAACATCTTGGCAAATGCGCCCTGCTTTTTTGTTGTTTCCGCATCAGCTGCTTCTGTTTTCTGCTTAGAAGCTTTCTTAGTACTCTTTCCGGCATCTGCGCCTTCGACCATGGCAAGCAGCTCATCTTCTTCGGAGCTATTACCTGCCATCTCGCTATTTGTAATCTGCTGTTTTTCGTCATCAGCCATCTGATGTAACAGAGCCATCATATCATCCTGAACCGGCTCCTTACTATCGGATTTCTTTAATAAATCATTAATCTCCGCAAGCTCAGAGTCATCATCATTCAACAGACTAAGAACATCTTCAAAGTCATCCTCTTCTGCCGATGCCTTTGCGGCTTCTTCTGCTCCGCCCACATCAAGCTCTTTGAACAGGTCATCATCGTCTGCTTCTGCCTCTGCGGCTGCTTCCTCAACCTTATCCAAATCCAGCTCCTTAAATAAGTCATCCTCTGCGGCAAGCTCTTCCAATATGGATTCTTCCTCAGGGGCTTCCTCAATCAATTCAGAATTACTATTCACTTCTGCCAACAGGCTCTCGATTTCATCTATGGAAATCTCTTCCTGTTCTGCCTGCGGTGCTTCCTCTGCGGCAAGCTCTTCCAATATGGACTCGGCCTGTACTTCTTCCGCTACGGGCTCCTCTGCCGCAAGCTCTTCCAATATGGACTCTGCTTGCATCTCTTCTGTCTTCATTTCTATTGTCGAATCTTCTTCCACACCTGTTTCCCGCTCTCTGGGCTCCACAGGATGTGGTTCCATTACATTTTTAAGTAAATTATCCAAGTAGTTTTCTTCATCCTTGACACTCATGATAATTTCCCCCATTCTGTTTTATTTCCTTCGACTCCAGAATGAATTTGTTATGAAACTCATCCGGTATGCCCGGTTCCCTGCCTCGGAATATGGACGCTAATCCAACTCACTTAACAGATAATCCCTGGCATTCCCTTCTATACTAATTCCCTTATCCCCTATTTCCTCCGTTAATTGATATAGCTTTTCATTTATGCGAAAGAAACCTGCCTTTTGATTATAAAAAGCAACCTTCTCAAACGGCCATCTGATTACGCTTGGCAGGTGCATACCTACACCAAGCTCTAAAATACACAATTTTTTATTCACTGTACCCTGCAGCCACTTTGTGTACTTCTCCCACTGTGGAAGATATCCCTCTTCCACATAATTCTCATTAACTATATTATTGAAAACCAATGGTTTTCCGCAATGCGGACACATCGGTTGTTTTATTCCCTTTAAGGCTTTTGCGTTTTCCAGACGCTCCTGGATTTCCGTAAATACTTCCTGTGAGTCCCACAACTCGGTAGTACACTTTGCACTACATTGCAGCTTGGAATAACCTCCACACGGCTCGACGATTCTTTCCGGAGCAAATCCGGCATGTTCAACGTAACCGTCAATACATGTCGTTACAATAAAATAATTCTTATCCTTTACAAGCTCATACAGCTTTTTATAAGCCTGTACGGTTTCTGCTTCCCTTTCCTGCTCTAAATAGGCCTTTTCCAGATAAGGAACTGCCCACGCAAGCTCCGCGTTTGCATCAATCTCCTCCAAGCCCTTCATTACATTCGGATACTGACTGATTTTTTGAAAGTTTTCGTTAAATTCCTCTCCTATTCCAATCAATACGAGTTCTGCATCTGCCATTTTTTCCTTTAAAACTTGTGTCTTATCCATTCCGTCTCCTATTTTTCGTATTTAATAAGCTTTCTTTACGCCACAAAAAGTCGCGGGTAAGCGACCTTTTCATGTGACAGGGCTTTTTCTGAAAAGCCGTGAAAGCCGGGAATGCCCCCGGCTCTCCACTCATATCATACAACGTAATCCGTTATTTTGCCAACAGCTTATCAATTACTTTAACAAGATTTCCGATTTCCGGCTTGGATAACTGTGCATCTGCTCCAAGATCTTCACCCTTCTTTCTCATTTCCTCGTTAACCAGAGATGAGAAAATAACTACCGGAATATTCTTTGTTTTATCATCGGACTTAACAAGCTTTGTCAGTCTGTGGCCGTCCATCAACGGCATCTCAATATCTGTAATCAGAATCTTAACCTCTTCGTTAAGGTTTCCTGCTTCCTTACACTTGCAAATATATTCCCATGCTTCCTGTCCGTTTTCAGTCTTTATGATATTCTCATAACCTGCCTTCTTTAAGGAATCTACAATCAGCTTTCTTAATAAGGTAGAATCCTCTGCAATAAGAATCGGCACGGAAGTTTCACTTCTGTAACCAAGAGCATCTATCTCGGTAACCTTTAATCCTGTTTCCGGATTAATATCTGAAATAATCTTCTCAAAGTCAAGAATGATAATCAGCTTTCCATCAATCTTGATGATACCTGTTGAAATGCCATCTTCATTTGTAGTAACGGTTGCGCCCGGCTTGATAATATCTGCCCAGGACACTCTGTGAATACCGATAACGGAATCTACATGAAAAGCAATGTCCAGCTTATTAAAGCTTGTGATAATAAACAAGCCTTCCTGCTTTGACTGTCCGCGCTGTAAACAATTGCGTAAATCAATCGCCGTAATCATGGTATCTCTTGGCATAAAGATTCCTTCTACGCTCGGGTGAGTGTTTGGAACCGGTGTTACAGGCTGATATGGAATGATTTCTTTAATCTTTGCAACATTGATTCCATAATAGTTGCCATCCACAATAAATTCAAGCACCTCAAGTTCATTTGTACCGTTTTCTAAGAGAATCTTAGTCTCCATAATAAACCTCCATTCCATCAGATAATTGAAATATTTTCAATTTCTTTATCTTAATTCTTTGCAGAATACTCATCTTATTATGATTATAACACACATATATTCATAATTACAAATATTTTCAGTTAATTTTTGCTTATTTCTTTAAATTTACAGTAATACTTGTGTCGTCATTGGAAATTCTTAGCATGAAAGACTCTATCTCTTCCTCTGTGATTTTTTCTGTTTCAGCAACAATCACAGCCTCTTTTGTTTCGCCGGCAGGAATCTCTTCGATATATGTCGTAAAGTCATTTACCAGCAGAGTGCTTGATACCTTTTTATAATTACCGCTGTTTAATCTCATGCTGATATCAAAGTCTTTTTCAAATAAATCACAGGTGATATCTGCCTGGCTGGTATTCTTAACAGAAAAATGCATTACAATTAAGCAATTTCCATCCTTCGCATTTACGGAAAATCCGGTTCCGATTTCACCTGCAGGATATACAGAACATATCTCCTTGGAGTCATATCTAATCTCTACATCTTCGATTGCAAATACCTCTGCATAGTCAACATGACCCGCATCTGCTATATCGCCTGAAGCATTCTGTTCCCCTGTTTCCGTTGACGCTTCCGGATCCTGTTTCGTCTCTTCCGGCAGTTGCTGTGAGGTTTGCTCCTCGGTTGCTACTTCCTCTGATACCTCTTCGGTTGCTTCTTCTATTGTTGCCTCTTCGACAAGTTCTTCTTTATCCGCTATCTTATACGTGTAATTCGGCGAATACTTTAACAGCATATCTGCCGCATATTCCGCAATCAATGCTGACTGTTCTTCAGTCATATCAGGCATACGGTCAATACATCCTGTTAATAAACTTGCTGTAACTAATGTGATTCCTATCATTTTCCCCTTTTTCACCATAACACCTCCGTTTATTTTGTTTCGAGTTCAAACCAGAACTCAACACCATTTGTATAATTGATTACACCATACTGCTGATTCATGGAGTCCATAATCGCTTTTACAATAGAAAGCCCTACTCCGCTTCCACCGTATTCTCTTGTTCTTGCCTTGTCCACCTTATAAAACTTTTCCCACAGATGAGGCAATGACTCTTCCGGAATCGGTTCTCCGGTATTAAATACGCTGATACGGACTTTTCCATCCAACAGCTGATATCTGATGTCTATCATTTTTTCGCCATTTACATGATTCATGGCATTGCTGAAGTAATTTCTGAACACTTCCTCTGTTTTAAATTCATCTGCCCAGACAAAAATCGGCGGCACATCCTCGACACGCAAGGTCACTTCATTCTGTTTTACCAGTATTTCTGCCGACTGCAGGAAATTGTGAATCATAGAAACAATATCAAAGCGTTCCATGGAAATATTGTCGTTTCCGAATTCCAGTTGATTTAAGGTTAGCAGCTTTTTCACCATGGTGTTCATCTTATCCGCTTCATCTATAATGACGTCGCAGTAAAAATCCCTGCTTTCCGTATCATCGCTGGCGATACCTTCCTTTAGTCCCTCTGCATATCCCTGTATCAGAGCCAGCGGAGTTTTTAATTCATGAGATACGTTAGAGAGAAATTCCTTACGAATCTCATCAATCTGCTCTTTTTTTTCAATATCGCGCTGCAATTCGTTATTTGCTGTTTTTAACTCGGAAATCGTTCTTTCCAAAGTGCCGGAAAGCTGGTTCATATGCTCTCCGAGCAAATCTATTTCATTTTTCCCCCGACTCTGATACTTGGTTTCAAAGTCAAGATTAGTCATTTTCTCTGAGATATTCTTCAACTGCATAATCGGTTTGGTGACTCTTGTCGCCATAAACCAAATCAATACAGCACTTAAAAGCGTTGCTATCAGTCCGACATAGGCAAGGAAACGATTGGCTATTTTTACGCTGTCCCTGATACTTTCAAGCGGCGAACGCATAAGAAACAGGTTACCGTTATCAAGAACGCCCCACATTTCCAGATACTCCGTATTGGTTGCCCTATCCACCATCAATGCTACGGTGAAATCCTCATTTTCCTCCAGTGTATTGCTGTTTCTTCTTTTTGCAAACACATTATCATACAGTCTTCTGATCAGCATATCCGCATCCCACGAAGACGACTTGACGGTATTGGACTGTGCATCAATCACAACGATGCTGATATTATACATATCGCAAATCTTTCGCAGCTCGACGTCAAACTCCTCCGAAGTAATATCTCCGGTATTGCCGGCTTCATTTACACTGCTGTACGCCGAACGGATAGCCGTCGTCTTGTTATTTATATAGAAATCTTCCAAAAAGGTGTTGTTAACAAACCAACACAGTATAATTGTTCCGGCCATGACTGCAATGAAAATCATTGCAATCTGCTGTTTTATTGAATACTTCATATTACTGCAGTCCCTCTTCGAACTTATATCCCATGCCCCAGATGGTCTTAATCAGGTCTCCCTTTTCACCCATCTTGCTTCTGAGCTTTTTCACATGAGTATCAATGGTTCTTGCATCACCGAAATAATCATAATTCCATACACTGTTAAGAATCTTTTCACGGGACAGCGCAATCCCCCTATTCTCCATAAAATAGGTCAGCAGTTCAAATTCCTTAAAGCTAAGATCGATTGTCCTGCCATCTATGGTTACCACGCGGGCTGACTTGTCTATATAAATCCCGCCGTACTCCATCGTATCTGTTTCGCTCACCTGACTGGTTCTGCGAAGTATCGCCTCTACTCTTGCCACTAATATTTTAGGGCTGAACGGCTTTGTAATGTATTCATCAACACCTAATTGAAATCCTAACAGTTCGTCCTGTTCATCCGACTTGGCAGTCAGCATGATAATCGGTACCTTGGAGTAATTTCTTATCTCCTTGCACACCTGCCAGCCATCCATCTTAGGCATCATAACATCTAAAATAATCAGGGAAATATCCTGATTTGCAAAAAAGATATCCAGTGCGGCACTTCCGTCACCTGCCTCTAAAACATCATAATTCTGTTTTGCGAGGAAATCCTTTACCAGCTTACGCATTCTGCTTTCATCATCTACAACAAGAATCTTTAATCTATTCATGTCAGACCTCCATATTTTAAATTCATTCATATCATAACAGATATATGTGTTTAAAATGTGTACTTTTTATTCCTCTGACAAAATAGCTCTTTCCTTCTCTCTCAGCGTCGTTTCCCGCAGCTCCAGTTCCTGTTCCCAGGAAGCGTATCTGTCCTGAAGTGCTCTTTCGTAGTTCAAAATAGTCGGTCTGCTTCCGGTAGTGGAAATGTAAAACATGACGCCAATCAGAATAACAAGAATGACATTAACGCAGATAGATGTTTTTCGTGTAAAAAACTCCTGCTTCTCTTTTTTGGGTTTTTGCGTACCTTTTACCTTTTCTACGATCGGTGCTGTGCTGTCACGCAGATTATAAATCTGGCTTACCGGAATCGGTGGAATTTCTTCCCGTAATCCCGTGCTCTGCTTTAATGTTTTTTGTAACTGTTTTAAATATTCATATCCAACCGGAGTTTTAAAGATGCGATTCTCAATCGCCTTTTTATAGACCATCAATACCATTTGCGGATTCCGATAGTCCATCTTTTCCTCCAGCTTTTGAATCTTTAACTGCTCACTTTGTGCCTGCTTTGCATCCTTTTCAGAGCTAAATTGAAAACCATCAATCAACCAGTCTTCTCTTCCTGCCATACTAATCTGCCTCCATCTAATGTCTATATGTTCTCAATCAGTTCATACATTTCCCGATATATCGTTTCCAGAGCATCCAGTTCTTCTGCTTCCGGCAGGGAACCTGCTCTAAGTGTTTCCACCACCGGATCCAATGAGTGGTGAAGCTTTTCCATTCCCAGATTGGAAATAAAGCCTTTCATGGAATGTGCTGCCTTAAAGCCTTCTTCAGCATTGCCTTCTTTCCATGCCGTTTTCAGCTTATCCATGCTCTCATCATCCAAAAACTTCTTTAAGCATTTCCTGTATAATTGCTCATTATTCAGGAATCTCTTCATTGTTCCGTCCACGTCAAAGCCATGCTGTTCCAGCAGTTCTTTTTCCGTTTTTTCCATATTCTTTCCCTTTCCGATGCTTTAATCCTGCATCAGACCACTTACATCAAGAATCAAGGCTATGCTGCCATCCCCAAGCTGCGTACATCCCGAAATGCCATGAACCTTCTTAACATACGACGGTATTGGTTTTACAACAATTTCCTGTGTTCCTATCAATTCATCTATCAGTACGCAAAGAGTATTTCCTTCATATTCCAGCAGAAGCATAACGCCGTCCTCCACACTCTTTGTTACATCTTCCAATTTGTACTTCTCGCTTAATCGTAGCAGCGGATAGCACTCTCCTCGAATCATAACGTATTCTTCACCGTTTGGTTCATGAATCAGCTTATCCTCCGTCACGCGCACAAATTCCTTGATTGCGGACGTCTCCATAACAAACTTCGTATTTCCGTTTTTCATGACAATCCCATCAATAATCGCCATGGTTAAAGGAATCTTCATCGTCATGGAAGAGCCCTTACCCTCCTCCGAATCGATATCAAGAACGCCACCGATTTTCTGGATATTCTTGACTACTACATCCATACCGACGCCTCGTCCGGAATATTCCGTTACCTGCTCCTTCGTTGAAAAACCGGGGTAGGTAATAAACTGAAAGATTTCTTTATCAGTATATTCACTCTCGGCACGATTGTCAGGTAAGATTCCGTTTTCCCAAGCCTTCTTATATAGTTTTTTACGGCTGAGTCCCTTACCGTTATCACGAACGGAAATCCATACCTTGCCGCCTTCGTTTTTCGCTTCGAGGACAACCTTTCCTTTTTCCGTTTTGCCCTTCTCAGCGCGCTCGTCATTTGGTTCAATTCCATGGTCAACGGCATTTCTTACCAGATGCATCAGCGGGTCGGATATCGTTTCGATAATATTCTTATCCACTTCTGTTGTGTCGCCTATCATTTCAAATTCAATATCCTTACCGAGCTTTCTTGAAATATCAAACACCGTTCGGTTCATTTTCTGGAAGGTATTAGTCAACGGCATCATACGCATGGACATTATCAATTCCTGCATTTCGGTTGTAATCTTGGAAAGCTGTGCGGCAGCCTTCTGGAAATTGGAAAGCTCCAGTCCCGGAATCTGTAAATCAGGATTCTGCAATACCACTGATTCTGCGATAACCATTTCACCCATCAGGTTCATCAGCAGATTCATCTTATCGATATTGACACTCATGAAGGCCTGCTTGTGTTCCTTCTTCTTCTTTGTCTTTGTTATCTGCTTTGCCTTACCGGCTTCCTTCTGGATGACGTAGTCTCCCGGCTGTGGCTCTGCTTCAGACTTTGATTCCTCCTGTGTTCCCTCGTCACTATTTCCGACAGGTTGGACTGCCACAGGTTCATCCTCGGAAAATCCGCCGCCAAATTCTTCCTTTGTGCTCTCAGCAATCTCTATCTGACTGATATCTGCTGTTGTGTTCAGCAAAGTCTTCAGCTTTTCTTCCGTAAAATTACCATGTATCAGCATCAGAAAGCCGTCTTCCATGATAATATCGCCTGTTGACGGGTCTGTTAAAATATCCTCCGGTGTGTAATGTACATCTTCGGTAAACTCCTTCAGAGCATAAACGGCTGAATAAGCGCGCATGTTACTCATCTGTGTATTCGGCAGATAGGTAATTCTTACACGGAAATACTTGTCCTCACCGGATACCTGCGGTGCAATATAAAACTGGTTTGGTCCAAGATTCATATCGGGTGTTTCTTTTTTCTCTACTTTTTTTTCAGCCTTTTTTGCAGTTTTCTTTTCCGGTGCGGAAGCCTTTGAAACTTTCTCCTCGTTCTCTGACTTTAACTTATTTAAAAAATCATCCATCTTAGCGATTAATTCGGAATTATCGCCATCCGGCTCTCCTTCGTCCTTGATTTTATCCATTTCTCCATTGATAAAGTCAAGCACCTGAAAGATAGAATCCGTCAGTTCCATATGATGTTCATCAATATCCTGATGTTCACGCAGAAAATAGAAGATATCCTCCAGCTTGTGTGATACCTTCATAATATTGTCATACATCATAACTCCGGAAGAACCTTTAATCGTATGCATGATTCGAAAAATCTCATTAATGCTGTTCTCATCGAAAGAATCTTCGTCCTTATTCTCCAGTACGAGCTCTTCCAACTTCTCGAGTAATTGACCGTTCTCGTACAGGTACATGTCAACCATTCCGTCTAAATTGAATTCCTCAGCCATACAGCACCCCTTCCACATATATTGATCAAACCGGACGCAAGCTTCATCTTTTATAATCCGATTTCAAAAATGCAATAAATCCCAATTACAATTTTATATCTATTTCAAACAATAGTCAATGTTTTCAGATAATTTTAGCCATAAAATAAAAAATGTGCAAAGCGCATCCTCGCGGAACATTTTTATTGCAAAGGAATTTCCTATGCAACAAAAAAGATACGCGGCTAATCACGTATCTTCTTTGCATTATGATAAGATTTCTAATCCTGTTTCTTCCTTTTCCAGTTCTCTTACAACTTCCAGTGCTTCCTGCATCTGATATTGCTGTATATAGAAAACCACCTTTTTACTCTGTTCCTCCTGCTCAAGACGCTTCTCACACTTCATCAGATACGAGATTCTCGCCTTCAATAGGGCTCGTTCTGTTTTATTCTTCAATTCATCATCATGCGTAGCACAAAGCGCAACCTGACTTCCTCCCATAATACACCTCCAACTCGCTTTCCGGCAACATAACCCCTTTACTTCCTTTTTATAATAGTATAGCAAATATGTATGTATTTTGCTACATAATTCATGCTTTTTTAGTAATTATTCAGTACCTTTTTTACATCTTAGAAAAGTTCATAAAACCCTTTTCCTGCTTCAGACTCTCGGTTGGATATTTTTTATAGGAAATTCCATTTTCCGCTGCAAAGGCCTCGTATACCTCCTGCGCATCAATCTGTGGCTCATAGGACGCATCTACCTTAACCGGCACAAACTTTCTTCCCTCTGTGATTGCCTCGGTAAGTGCATCTGCACCGCTCTTAAGGAACCAGGTACCATTTACTTCATTGACAGTTATTACACCTTCTCCTATTGCATCCTTACCTACAAAAACAGAGCTTGGATTCAGCTCCATAAGCTTGGCAAAGTCACCTTTCTTGTATTCCTCAAGCTTGGCCAGAATCTCCTCTGCAATGTCAGCCGGTGCCGCACTCGTACTCTCAATGACAAGATTGTAATTACTCATATCATAATAATCAATTTCATAGATTTCCTTGAAACGGACAGACTCCAGCTCCTGTCTGTTTACCAGTGCCTTCTTGCATGCTTCCTGTGATTCATATGACTCTGAATTTGCACGCACACTATCGTTAAATACTCTTCTGCTCGCCTCATCGATATCCGTAATAACAAATACCTTGAAGCTGTCCGGCACGAAGTTCCATGCCAGACGTGAATCAAACATAATATTGTCACGTTCTCTGCCAATTCTAGCTGTTGTATCATCTATCATCTGATCTACGGAACGGTCACCTCTTCTGGTTGCCTCATTGACCTGCTGGTTGAACTCCTCCACTGATAAGCCCTTTTCCATTGCAAGCTGTCGAAAAATATTTCCTGTTGATACAATCTCGTATCCCTTTTCCTTCAGAACCTTTCCAATACTTGACTTACCACTTCCAAGATTTCCGGTAATTGTAATATTCATAATATGTCCTCCATTTTTATGTGCATGAAGGACGGCTGTTATGCCGTCCTTACCACTTTATTTATTGTATTTCGTAATTATTCAGAGTCAATCTCGAAAACGTTTCGTATTCCCTTACTCATTTGCCAATAAATGATTCATTTTAAGTATCTGCTCAATCGTTTCTGTGGAATCCTGCAAACGCTTAATATCCCGATGCATTGTATAAAAACCTGTCTTTACATCAAGATCTAATCCGTCAAACATATTGGAAAGTCTATCCTGCTTTAGCTCCAAAACGTCCAATTTATCATTCATCTTAGCCATAGTTATCTTGATTGTATCAACCTCTCCGTTGAGTGTGCTTATACCCGTCTTGACTGTGCTCATTTCTCCCTTGAGCGTGCTTACACCTTCCTTAACTGTACTCATTTCTCCCTTGAGCGTGCTTACATCTTCCTTAACCGTACTCATTTCTTCCTTGAGTATGCTTACATCTTCCTTAACCGTACTCATTTCTTCCTTGAGTATGCTTACATCTTCCTTAAGCACGTTTACATCTTCTTTGAGTACGTTCACATCTTCTTTAAGTACGTTTACATCTTCTTTGAGTACACTCACGTCTTCTTTGAGTATGCTTACATCTTCTTTGAGTACACTTACGTCTTCTTTAAGTACACCTATATCGTTTTTGATTGGCGCTAAGTTTTCTTCTAACGCTACATTAATTATTTGTGTTATGATCTGCACATCATTTGCATCTAACATATAATCGGGCCTCCTTCGTCATATAGTGATTCTGTAATTATTCAGTACCTTCATAATTACGTGATTCTTGTCAATTCTTTCATCTAATGCTTTGGCCACTTTTCATGTTTATCATCCATATAGACATGCTAACATATTCACTAAAAGAATACAACACACACTAAAACAAAAAGAGACGACACTCTCATTCGAACAACTCTCTGAGAGTGTTCGACTGCATGTCGCCTCAGTGGATCAGACGGGAGTCGAACCCGTGTCCAAAAGACCATCCCATGTACTTCTACAGGCTTA
>CAYLWP010000017.1:0-7426 GCA_964387365.1 uncultured Roseburia sp.
CTGTTAGGCGTTTATGATGAGTATCTGGTTGAGCCGCTGGCACAGGTTCTGATTAGTCTTGGTGTAAAGCGCGGTATGGTAGTTTACGGTCAGGATAAGCTGGATGAAATCTCCATGAGTGCGCCGACTACCGTATGCGAGTTCAAGGACGGTTGGTTCAAGACCTACACCATTACACCGGAAGAGTTTGGATTCGAACGTTGTACCAAGGCAGACCTTGAGGGTGGCACACCGGAAGAAAATGCGAAGATTACACTGGGTATTTTAAACGGAGAAAAGGGTCATAAGAGAAATGCTGTATTGATGAATGCCGGAGCAGCACTTTATATAGGCGGAAAAGCAGATTCACTGAAGGATGGTATTGCACTTGCGACTGAGCTGATTGATTCCGGTAAAGCACTGGAAGCTCTTAAGAAGTTAATTGAAGTAAGTAACCGCGCAGAGTAAGAAGAGAGACCGCAGACTTACAGGCTGTGGTTAAATGGAGGTTTATATGACGATACTTGATCAGCTTGCTGATTATGCAAGAGTGCGAACACAAGAGGCAAAAAAGAAGCAGCCGCTTGAGATTGTGAAGGAGCAGGCGCTTGCCCTGCCAAAGGGTAACTTTGCCTTTGAAAATGCATTGAAGAAGGAGGGCATTTCCTTTATCTGTGAATGTAAGAAGGCATCACCATCCAAGGGACTGATTGCACCTGACTTTCCGTATCTGCAGATTGCTAAGGAATATGAGGCTGCAGGAGCAGACTGTATCTCCGTTCTGACCGAACCGAAATGGTTTCTCGGCAGTGATGAATACTTAAAGGAAATCGCAGGCACAGTTTCGACTCCGTGCATACGCAAGGATTTTACAGTGGATGAATATATGATTTACGAGGCAAAGCTGTTGGGAGCACAGGCAGTTTTACTGATATGTTCCATTCTTTCCACGGAGCAAATCAGGGAATACATAGAAATCTGCGATACGCTTGGTATTTCAGCATTGGTAGAGGCTCACAATGAAGACGAAATCAAGGCTGCCGTAAGTGCAGGCGCACGAATCATTGGTGTGAACAATCGAAACCTGAAGGATTTTTCAGTGGATACAGATAACAGCCGCCGCATGAGAGCGTTTGTACCGGAAGGTACTTTGTTTGTCGCAGAAAGCGGAGTAAAAACAGCGGAGGATATTCAGGCTCTGCGTGAAATCGGCGTGGATGCGGTTCTGATCGGGGAAACACTCATGAGAGCGGATGACAAGAAGGCAAAGCTGAATGAGCTTAGAGGTTAGTGGAAGGATATAAGTAATAGAATGACAAAAATTAAGCTATGCGGACTAAGAAGAGCGTGTGATATTGATTGTGTAAATGAGCTTGCGCCGGAGTATATAGGCTTTGTTTTTGCTCCGAAAAGCAAGCGTTATGTTACACCGGAAGAGGCACAGGTGTTAAGAAAACAGTTGAAGAAAGAAATAATCCCTGTGGGCGTTTTTGTGGATGAGGAAATAGAGCAGATTACCCGGTTGGTGGACGAACATATTATTGAAGCGGTGCAGCTTCACGGAAAAGAGGATGAGGAGTATATCGGGGCGCTGAGAAAGCGGGTAGAATGTACCATCATAAAAGCATTCCGTATTGAAAACAAAGAAGACATTGTGGCAGCAAACAGCTCTACGGCAGACTATGTGCTGCTTGATTCGGGCGGCGGTTCGGGAGAAACCTTTGACTGGTCACTGATACGGGAAATGGAAAGGCCGTATTTTCTGGCAGGAGGGCTTACTCCTGAAAATGTGCAGATGGTAATATCACAGCTGCAGCCCTTTGCGGTTGATGCAAGCTCATCACTTGAAACAGACGGATTTAAGGATAAAGAAAAAATGGCAGCCTTTGTAAACGCTGTCAGACAAAGAAAGGATTGAACTATTATGGCTGAAACAAATGGAAGATTTGGTGTTCACGGTGGTCAGTACATTCCGGAAACACTGATGAATGCAGTGATTGAGCTGGAAAAGGCGTATAATCACTATAAAAATGATCCCGATTTTAATCGTGAACTGTCAGAGCTTTTTAATGAATATGCAAACAGACCGTCACGTCTTTACTATGCAGAGAAGCTGACAAAGGCTCTGGACGGCGCAAAAATTTATCTGAAGCGTGAGGACTTAAACCACACAGGTTCCCACAAAATCAATAATGTATTAGGTCAGGCGTTGCTTGCAAAGAAAATGGGAAAAACCAGACTGATTGCCGAAACAGGTGCCGGTCAGCACGGCGTTGCAACCGCTACGGCAGCTGCACTTATGAATATGGAGTGTGTTGTTTTCATGGGTGAAGAGGATACAAAGCGTCAGGCTCTGAATGTATATCGTATGAGACTCCTTGGTGCAGAGGTTATTCCTGTAACTACAGGAACAGCAACCTTGAAGGATGCCGTTTCAGAGGCGATGAGAGAATGGACCTCCAGAATTGATGATACACACTATTGTTTAGGTTCTGTAATGGGACCACATCCGTTTCCAACGATTGTACGCGATTTTCAGGCAGTGATTTCAAAGGAGATTAAGGAGCAGATGCTTGAAAAAGAGAATCGTCTGCCGGATGCCGTGATTGCCTGTGTAGGCGGTGGTTCCAACGCAATGGGAAGCTTTTATCATTTTATCGAGGATAAGGACGTTCGTCTGATTGGCTGTGAAGCGGCAGGAAGAGGAATTGATACCTTTGAAACAGCGGCAACCATTAACACAGGAAGTGTAGGAATTTTCCACGGAATGAAGTCTTACTTCTGTCAGGATAAATATGGTCAGATTGCACCAGTTTATTCTATTTCAGCGGGACTTGATTATCCGGGAATCGGCCCGGAGCATGCACATCTGCATGATATCGGCAGGGCAGAATATGTGCCTGTGACAGACGATGAAGCGGTAGAAGCCTTTGAATTCCTGTCAAGAACAGAGGGTATTATTCCGGCGATTGAGTCTGCACATGCGGTAGCATATGCGATGAAGCTTGCACCGACTATGGATAAGGATAAAATCATCGTGATTACTGTTTCCGGAAGAGGAGACAAGGACTGTGCGGCAATTGCACGTTACAGAGGGGAGGATATTTATGAGTAAGATTAAAGAGGCTTTTGCAAACGGCAAGGCATTTATTCCGTTTATAACTTGTGGTGATCCGAACCTTGAAACGACGGCTAAAATAGTGCATGCGGCAGTAGAAAACGGTGCAGACCTGATTGAACTTGGTATTCCTTTTTCAGATCCGACAGCAGAAGGACCGGTTATTCAGGGAGCTAACATCCGTGCTCTTAGCGGTGGTGTAACAACAGATAAGATATTTGAGTTTGTAAAAGAGCTTCGAAAGGACATTACCATTCCTATGGTATTTATGACTTATGCGAATGTTGTTTTTTCCTATGGTGCAGAAAAGTTTATTTCAACCTGTAAGGAAATCGGCATTGACGGAATTATTCTTCCAGACCTGCCTTTCGAGGAAAAGAATGAATTCCAGCCGCTGTGTAAGCAGTATGATGTAGCGCTGATTTCACTGATTGCGCCAACCTCTCATCAGCGTATTGCCATGATAGCAAAGGAAGCAGAAGGATTTTTATATATTGTATCAAGCCTTGGTGTAACAGGAACAAGAAGTGAAATTACGACAGATCTTTCCTCTATTGTAAAGGTGGTTCGTGAGAATACAGATGTTCCATGTGCAATCGGATTTGGAATTTCCACGCCGGAGCAGGCAAAGAAAATGTCCGCTATTTCTGATGGTGCGATTGTAGGCTCAGCAATCATTAAAATTATCGCAGAGCACGGCAAGGCGGCCGCAGGCCCTGTTGGCGAGTATGTGAAGAGCATGAAGGATGCGATGAAGTAAGCAGTTATTTAGGTTGGATATATGAAATGCAGGATGCAAAGCACTGTAAAAATGTCTGAAAAACACATGGTAGAATCGAGGAATTGATGATATACTATATAAAAAGATATATAATAGCGTGAAAAGATAAGGGAGGGATTCTATGTCTGAGAAAAGACTAAATAATACTATTTTTCTTATGTATTTAGTGACAGAGAATTACAAGAAAAAGCATACCTTATCCTCTGCTGATTTTTTTGAATTGGATAAGAAGTACGCTATTTTGAATTATATATCTGAATGTCCCGACATTTTTGATAGCATGACTGAACAGGAAATGGTAGAGGAGATTGAACAATATGTATCAGAAGTTTAGAACAATCCTATACCATGGGACGATATCGAAAATAGAACAGGTGGATGTTAGTAAAGGACGTGGAAATAAAGACTTTGGTAAAGGTTTTTATCTTGCTACAACAAAAAAACAAGCTGTTGGAATGATGCATAAAAAATACAAAGAAGCTGTTAGAAGAAGCCGAAATAAAATGGTGACGGATGTTTCGGAAAGATTATATGAGATTATCATTGATGAAGAGTATATTAATGAATTAAATATAAAAGAATTTCCTAATGCTGATTTGGAATGGCTTGATTTTATACTGTTATGTAGAGAACAGGGTGGTATGCCGCATGATTATGATTTGGTTATAGGACCAACTGCGGATGATGATACTATGTTGTGTTTAAAGACATATTGGGATGGCTTATACGGGAAAGTTGGTTCAGCAGAAGCAAAAAATATTTTATTAAATAATCTGGAAACAGAGAATCTTGGCATTCAGTATTATATTGGAAAACAGGCGGTTGCTGATAAGCTTATTAAGACAGTGACGGAAATTGATTGGAGCTGATATTATGAGTGAAAACAAGATTGAGACAGCCAAAGGACTTTGTGTGATAGCGATAACAAAGCATTTGATGAAAAACTTTGGTTTATCACAGGACAAGGCATATGCCAAACTGTTAGTAATGGAATTATATCAGTTACTTATGGATGAAGATACAAGATTATTTTTGGAAACGAATGATTATCTTTGCAAATGTTGTGATATTGAGTGTGAGCAAGGGACTGATAAGCTGTATGAATATATTAATCAGGATAACTAAGAAAAAAGAAGCATTGTAAACATGATAAGACCTTATAGAATGTTAGTTTCTATAAGGTCTTTGTATCTGCTTTTATACTTTACAAGGAAAGAACCGGATTGAAAAAGAAACAAATAGTGACAGGGCTTATGTTAGCCTGTATACTTATGATAGTTGGAAAAATGAATATAACAGATGTTCTCGCAGAAGAAGTAATCATAGAAAGTATCAATGGGAAAGAAGAAAACCCTTGGGAAAACCGCCCATTGATTCAGACAACCTCTTTTGCGGATGAGTACCTGGGTTCCGTAAGGCTTGGAGCATTTACTATGCCGGTGTCGGAGACAGAAGATGCTGAAACGCTGTCTTGGGAAGCAGCAAAATGTGTGGTCAGAATCGTTATGGGGCAATATGCGGGAAGTGGCCTGATATGGAGCATGGAGGAAGAGGGAATGGTGCTTGTGTCGAATAAGCATCTGCTCAAAGAGGCGGCATATGGGACGGTAACTTTTATCAATGGGGACGAGCTTCGGGCGGAAGTGCTGGGATTTTCCAAAGCCTATGATATAGGGTTTCTTTTTATAGAAAGAGAAGCACTGACCTCTGATGTGCTGCGGGAGTGTTATCTGGTAAGGCAGTATGAAGAACTATCTGACAATTTACATTCGGGAACAGCAGCAGATATACAGGTGGTTCAGATTGGCTCTGCGCAGGGAGTGGCAGCAGACCGGAGCGAAGGACAACTGGCAGGAAAAGAATATGTCCCGGAATTTCAAAACGAAATGCTGGTAACGAAGTGCTACGCACGGGCAGGCATGTCCGGCGGAGGCGTGTTTGATGAGAAAGGGTACTTGCTGGGGATGATAGCGGGCGGAGAAGTGGAAGACTATTTTTCGGTAAGAGACTCGCAGATTACTTACAGTATTTCGGTGGAGGATATTGAGGAAGTATATGAACAAGAATTGTGTATCGATTAGTAGAACAGGAAGGAGAAAAACGGCATGATCAGACCGGAGGGAATGAAAAGAATATCGAAAGTGGATGCATACTTAAACTGTGCAGAGAACTTCGCTTATCGAAGCACTTGTATCAAACGCAGATACGGAGCGGTAATCGTAAAGGATGATGCGGTTATTTCAACAGGATATAATGGTTCTCCAAGAGGCTTTGAGAACTGTTGTGACAGGGGGGACTGTCCGAGAATTCGTAAAAATTTGCATCAGGGCGAAGGTTATGGCATCTGTAGAGCGGTTCATGCGGAGACGAATGCATTATTGAACTGTTCCAGAGAACAGACGATTGGAGCGGATCTGTATCTGGCAGGAATTAATCCGGCGGATTTGTCGGTTCATAAGGCAAAACCCTGTCCTTTGTGTGCGAGAATGATTATTCAGGCAGGAATCCGCAATGTATATCTGCGTAACGGTGAGGGAGAGGATAATTATGAGGTTATTCCGTCCGAAAAGTTAGAATGGTATATACAGGATGAAGAATAATGGGAATTCATCACGGAATGGTGTAGGATTGGAAGCAGAACGGATATAATTTATCATTTTTTCATAAGTGTCGGTATGGAATTTTACTTTTTGGTGTGCTAGTATTAGTAGTTAAGAGCATAAAAAGGTAGATTTGTGCCTGTACAGCTTGCAGGCAACGGAAAGGCAGGTTTATTTTAATGACGAAGATAGATATATTTTCCGGTTTTTTAGGAGCGGGAAAGACAACTTTGATTAAGAAGCTGTTAAAAGAAGCTATGGATGCATCCAAGGTGGTATTAATCGAGAACGAGTTTGGTGAAATCGGTATTGACGGTGGATTTTTAAAGGAAGCAGGCGTCGAGATAAAGGAAATGAATCAGGGATGTATCTGCTGTTCACTGGTAGGTGACTTTGGAGCTTCTCTTGCAGAAGTACTTGAAAAGTATCAGCCGGAGAGAATATTAATCGAGCCGTCAGGTGTTGGTAAGCTCTCAGATGTTATGAAGGCCGTACAGGATGTGGATTCTGATGTCGAAGTTGTATTAAACAGTGCAGTTGTTGTCGTTGATGCAAATAAGTGTAAGATGTATGCAAAGAACTTCGGAGAGTTCTTCTTAAATCAGATTGAGCATGCAGGAACAATTATTTTAAGCAGAACAGCAGGAATCAGCGAGAGTAAGTTACATGCTGCTATGGAGATCATCCGTGAGCATAATGATAAAGCAACAGTGATTACCACTCCTTGGGATGAGCTGGATGGTAAGCAGATATTGGAAACCATCGAGAATGCGAAGGACTTAGAGGCAGAGCTGATGGCTGAGGTTGCTGAACATCATCACCATCATGAACATGATGAGAACTGCACCTGCGGATGTCACGACCATGAGCATCATCATGACCACGAAGAGCACGAGCATCATCATGACCACGAAGAGCACGAGCATCATCATGACCACGAAGAGCACG
>CAYLWP010000017.1:7526-25960 GCA_964387365.1 uncultured Roseburia sp.
ACGAAGAGCACGAGCATCATCATGACCACGAAGAGCACGAGCATCATCATGACCATGAGGAGCATGAGCACCATCACCATCATGAACATGATAAGAACTGCACTTGCGGTTGTCACGACCATGACCATGAAGGACATCATCATCACCATCATGCGGATGAAGTGTTCACAAGCTGGGGCATGGAAACACCGACTGCTTATACCGCAGATGAGATTGAAGTAATTCTTAAGAAGCTTGAGGATGAGGAAACCTATGGCGTGATTCTCCGTGCAAAGGGTATGGTTCCGGCAGGAGACGGTACCTGGGTTAACTTTGACTATGTACCGGGCGAGAGCAATGTAAGAAAGGGCGTCGCAGAGGTAACCGGTAAGATTTGTGTTATCGGTTCTAAGTTACAGGAAGAGCATCTTAAGAAATTATTCGAAAAATAATTGGAGAAAGCATATGAAACCCGTTTATATTATTAATGGTTTTTTAGAGAGCGGTAAGACGGAATTTATTTCCTTTACCCTGTCACAGCCTTACTTTCAGATTCGCGGTAAGACATTATTAATCGTATGTGAGGAAGGCGAAGTTGAGTATGATGAAAAGCTTTTGAAAAAGAGCAGAACAGTGATGGAAGTCATCGACGAGGAAGAAGACTTCACATCTGAGAAGCTGATAGAGCTGGAGAAGGAACACAAGCCGGAGCGTATCGTGATTGAATATAACGGTATGTGGGACTGTAAGAATATGAAGCTTCCATGGCACTGGGAGGTAGAACAGCAGATTACCACCATTAATGGTGCGACCTTCCAGAATTATTTTGCAAATATGAAATCGCTGTTGGCTGAGCAGGTCAGAAAGTCAGAGCTGATTATATTTAACCGCTGTGACGGCTTAAATGAGCAGCTGGGAAATTATAAAAGAGGCATTAAGGCTATCAATCCACAGGCAGACATTGTATTTGAGGATCAGGACGGAGAAATTAACCAGCTGTTAGAGGAGGATCTTCCATATGATTTGAATCAGCCGGTCATCGAGCTTGATAATCTTGGCTATGGTATCTGGTATATGGATTCTATGGATAATCCGGGAAGATATCTTGGTAAGACAGTGAAGTTTGTAGCTATGGTATTGAAGCCGAAGGAATTCCCGAAGAATTACTTTGTTCCGGGAAGAATGGCTATGACCTGTTGTGCTGACGATATGGCATTTCTTGGCTTTGCCTGTGAGTACGATAAGTCAGAGGAGCTCAAGGAAAAGGACTGGGTAGAAGTAACTGCTCGGGTGGATAAGGAATATCGTCCGGAATATAAGGCGGAGGGACCTGTGCTTCGCGCAGTAAGCGTGATCGCTGCCAAGAAGCCGAAGGATGATGTAATTAGCTTTAATTAAAGGAAAAATAAGGAGCGTGCTTTCGTGTGCGTATAAAAAGGCTCGGGAACTGGGTTCCCGAGCCTTTTTGATGCGCCTGGCGGCGTGTATAATCTAGAAGTCAGAACTTCCGTATTTTTCTTCGCAGTACTTGCAACGATACACTTCCTTTATTTCATCGGTCAGAACGAAGATGTGTGGTAATTCCTGTTCAATCGATGTGATACAACGGGGATTCTTACATTTCAGGACATTCTTGATTTCCTTTGGTAAGAAAAGGGGAAGCTTCTGAACGATTTCACTGTTCTTGATTACGTTCACGGTGATATTGTGGTCAATGTAGCCCAGAATATCGAGATTCAGGGTGTTGATATCACATTCCACCTTAAGAATATCCTTTTTACCCATTTTGGCACTTTTTGCATTTTTGATGATGGCAACGGTACAGTCAAGCTTGTCTAAGCCAAGATGCTGGTAGATGCTGAGACTTTTTCCTGCCTTAATATGGTCTAATACGAAGCCTTCTTCGATTTTTCCTACATTTAACATATGAACCCCTCCTAATCTTCAACCTTGATTTCCAACAATGTGAGAAGCAGAGCCATTCTGACATAGACGCCATACTGAACCTGACGGAAGTAAACGGCTCTTGGATCATCATCGACCTCAACCGAAATCTCATTTACTCGCGGAAGCGGATGAAGAACAATCATGTCGTCCTTGGCAAGCTCCATTTTTTCCTTATTCAGGATATAGAAATCCTTTAATCGTACATAGTCCTCTTCATTGAAGAAACGTTCTCTCTGCACTCTGGTCATGTAAAGGATATCCAGCTCTGACATAACATCCTCGAGTCTTGTTACCTCACGGAACGGAATATCTTGATCGCGAAGCATCTCTGTAATATATTCAGGAACCTTTAATTCATCAGGAGAGATGAAAACAAAGTTAATGTTTGAATAGCGAACCAGAGCATTAATCAGGGAGTGAACCGTTCTGCCGAACTTTAAGTCACCACATAAACCAATCGTAAAGTTATCAAGACGGCCTTTGATGGAGCGGATAGTCAGTAAGTCAGTCAGGGTCTGTGTCGGATGCTGATGTCCGCCGTCACCTGCATTGATGACAGGAATACGGGAACGGGATGCAGCAACCATCGGAGCACCCTCCTTCGGATGACGCATGGCACAGATATCTGCATAGCAGGAAATCATACGGATGGTATCGGATACACTTTCTCCCTTTGAAGCAGAAGAGGAAGCGGCATCGGAGAAACCAAGGACATTTCCGCCAAGATTAAGCATGGCAGCCTCAAAGCTTAAGCGTGTTCTGGTGCTTGGTTCATAGAAGCAGGTCGCAAGCTTCTTACCATCACAGGTATGCGCATATTTTGCGGGATTTTTTTCGATATCTTCAGCAAGTGTAAACAGTTTGTCGAGTTCCTCCACGGAAAAATCCAGTGGACTCATTAAGTGTCTCATAAGAATCCTCCTTTACTTATATGGCTTAATAGAGTGTAAAAAAAGAAGAGAAAAAATCTCTTCTTTTCAAATTAACAATATAAAACCCGGAAATGTCTGACAATGAAAAAAGAAACAAAAGCATCAAGCTGTTTTGAAATGTTTCTATATAGTTTACTCTCATTACCAATAGATACAGCCATCAGATATTCTCTCTTTCAATCAGATATTTCAGATATAGACATTCTATATACTTTTGTTATCATAGCACATTGCAACAGGTATTTCAATGATTTATTTGTAACTGATGGGGTAAACTGTTCATAACTGTTCGGAGCCGGGAAGAAAGTGATAAAAACAGATAGTAATACACACAATTTAGTGTTATCATATAAATAGACAGAAAATTAAGGTAGAATATCATATCAAAAAGGAGTATTCAAAATGAAATCTATAAGATTGGTATTGTGTTTATTTATGTGCTGTTTGTTTTTGGGAAGTAATGTATACGCCGGTGAGAGTGAAGCGCCGGATATTGTAGATGTTTCCAATCATACTTATACCTACGCGGAGATGGAATGTGACTTGGCGGAGCTGGCAAAGAAATATCCTGATTATATTTCCTGTACGTCTGTGGGGGTATCGCATGATTTTAGAAATGTCTGGCAGATTGTAATCGGCAATCCCAATGCGACAAAAGCGATTCATATTCAGGCAGGTATTCACGGACGGGAATGGATGAACTGCTGGATGCTGTTGAAGCAGACAGAGGAGCTGTTAAAAAACTGGAATACACCTGTGGCAGAGGGAGTCACACTCGGCACTATTTTCGACCGATGTGCGTTTTATATTCTTCCGATGGTGAATCCGGATGGAGTAACGATTAGTCAAAGCGGAATAGAGGGTATTGTGAATGAAGCCTTACGAAGAAATCTTTATCAGATGAGTGGCGCTTCCAAGCCTGCAAAGTGGAAGGCAAATGCGGCAGGTGTGGATTTGAACAGAAATTTTTCTGTCGGTTGGGGAAATACGGTAAATGTTCATGCACCTGCCTCACAATGTTATAACGGAGCAGCGCCGTTTACCGAGCCTGAGGTATTGGCAGTAGCTGCCTCTTTTAAACAAAGAAGATTTGATATTGCCATTTCTTATCATTCCATGGAGGGGGCAATATATTGGAATGTAGGACAGCAGGGAGATCTGCTTGCAAAAACGGCGGAGCTTGCCGGCATCGTAAGTCAGCTTACCGGTTATTCCTTAGGAAAACCTTCAAAAATACACGGACTTGATTATAACTGGACTATTATGGACCAAAATACACCGACAGCCCTGATTGAAACCGGAACGGTTTCATGTCCGTTACCATATTCACAATGGAATGAAGTCTGGAACAGAAATAAAGATTTAATCAAAAACCTTGCAATAATTTATGCGACAAAATAAGCTCCATATAGAGTTTTGTTGACTATATATATGGTGTAATCTATAATGTAAGAAAAAACAGGAGGGAACGATATGATTTTTAGAGAGCGTAAGAGATGGTTGTTCTTGGGGCAGCCATTTACCTTTACTGTTTACACAGTAAAAGAGGACACGATAACGATTAACACAGGATTCCTGAATAAAGAAGAAAATGATTGTTATATGTATAAGGTGCAGGATGTTACCTTAAGGGCGTCTCTTTTTGAGAGAATCTTCGGTCTGGGAACGATTGTATGCCATACCGGTGACATAACAGATCCACAGCTGCTTCTTCGACATATCAAGAATTCCAAGCCGGTTAAGGAATTTATCTTAGAGCAGTCTGAGATTGCAAGAAGAAAGCGTCGCACAATGAATGTTCAGGACATCAGTGCGGAAGAGATTGCAGAGATAGAAGAAACAGATGGTATGTAACGGGTAAGTAGGACATGAAAGTCCTACTTATTTTTTTGGAGCAAAATTTTTTCAAACAGCAATCCGGTAAGCATCCAGTATGGGAGGAAATCAAGTCGGATGACTTCGTGGATATGCCATTTGCTCCGCCCGTAATTCCAAGGGCACAGATTGCGTTTGGTAAGAAAACGCCCACTGACATATTCGCCGGAAAAGATAAAGGCCGCATAAAGAAGAGCCCGCACCCGGAGGGGGAACTGCTTCATCAGATAAAAAACAGGTTTCAATACTGCAATACTTCCGTAGATGGGAAACATCCAGAGTGAAGTAGTACCCTTTAAGGACATTTCCCGTATCCGGAAGGAATAAAAGGCAGTAAAAATAATTTCCAGACACCATCCGGCGATTCCGCAACGGATAAAGTCAGAAAGAAAATGGTAAAAAGGTAAATGGGTAATTTGTTGATTCATTCTTTTCTTCATGTTCTTAGTATGAGTCAGGAAAAGAAAAATATACAAAAAACCGGCAAATATTTATGCCGGTTTTAGAATGCGGTTTATTTTGAAAGTGTGTCAAGAGCTGCTGCATAAGCGGTATCAAAGGTTGATACATTTATCTCGCCGTTTACCGGTGTTTTATAAACCGGAGTATCGGTATTAAACTCGGTAAAGTATACATATTCTGAGGTAATGTTGATGTTGCAGTAAGCGCCTTCTGCGATAACCTCAGGAGAAGCTCCCGTATTCGTAACGCGCTTAAACTGTGGATTTTTACCGGCAGTCTGATAATAAATGTAGTTATCGGATATATTGAACATATCAACGCGTTCCGGAACAAGTGTTAATTTTGTTCTGCTTGACATATTGTAGCAGGCAAGCGAATAATTATCATGTACATCAATATAATATACATTTTTTCCGTCGACCACCGGCATATAGACATCTTCCTTCAGCGTACTTGTTGCCCTTGCACTGCCCGGTGCTATTGCCATCAGATGACCGTTGTCAACGGTATTATTAAAGTACAATGTAGAGTTATAAACGCAGGCAGGTGTTACCAGATAATCAAGAATGCTTTCCTTGGTTTTACCGGTGATGTCTACTCTTTTTAATGAAAGTCCGGTGCTCTGTCCGGCAGTATTGTAGTAAATGGAATTATCTGCAAGTACAATGGTATCACTTAAGATTCTGTCGAGGCATTTGACCTTTTGCGGATTTTTCTTTTCGGCACGATAAATACCTGTAGTGCTTATCATATAGCCAAAGCCTTCTCCCGAACCGGAGCCCTTCTGATAATAGTAGAAATATTTTCCGGCAGCGTTAATAGAGCCGGTTTCTGTCGCAATTAACTTCTCGAAGTCCATTTCTTTTGGCGTCATACGATACAACGCATAGTTGTCATACGGATTAGAAAAGTATACATATCCGTCGTCTTCGCAGAACAGACCTCCATTATAAAGATTACCGGCTGTATTTCCAATTGTGCCTTCCGGATTTTGTTCGATTCTTTGACTGAGATGTATGATGACACCGGCACAAATAAAAACAAGTATGATGCAGATTACTGAAAATATTGTAATAACCTTTTTTCTCATGTACAATTCCCCCTATATTTAATATTATATAGAATTCTTGACAAAAAGAAAAGAGAACTTATATATTTTTACAAAGACGTTTTCGTGTGCTATACTAAAAGGTGTTTCATGATTGAAAAAATCGGAGGATTTTTTTTCAATTGACGGATTACGGAAAGGTGAGGTTTTAAAAATGGATTTACTCGAGCTTAGGAATGAACTGGATGGGATTGACAAGACAATTGTCGAGTTGTATGAGAAGAGAATGGAAGTGTGCGAACAGGTCGCAGCTTATAAAATAGAAACGGGAAAGCGGGTATTTGACAGAGAAAGAGAACAGCAGAAGCTGAAAACGGTTAGCTCGCTGACACATAATGAGTTTAATGCCTATGGCGTAACGGAGCTGTTTGAGCAGATTATGTCCATGAGCAGAAAGCTCCAGTACAGACTCCTGGCAGAGAATGAAAGAGGCGGAAAGCTTGCTTTTATTGAGATGCCGGAAATTGATAAAAAGAAATGCAGAGTTGTTTTTCAGGGAGCGGAGGGTGCTTATTCCCAGGCTGCCATGATAGAGTACTTTGGTGAAGAGGTAAACTGCTTCAATGTAGATACGTTCCGCGATGCCATGCTTGCCATCGACGAGGGAAGTGCGGACTTTGCGGTTCTTCCGATTGAGAACTCTACGGCAGGTATTATCAGTGAAGTATATGATTTGCTCGTGGAATTTGAGAATTATATTGTCGGAGAGCAGATTATTCCGATTGAGCATTGTCTGCTTGCCTGTGAGGGTGCTAACATTGAGGATATTAAAACGGTATACTCACATCCTCAGTCTCTGATGCAGAGCAGCGATTACCTGCGTGAATCCGGCTGGCAGCAGATTAGTATGAAAAATAATGCATTTGCCGCGCAGAAGGTTGCGGACGAAAAGGATCTTACTCAGGCAGCGATTGCGAGTGAATATGCTGCAAAAGTGTACGGACTGCAGGTTTTGAAAAAAGGCGTCAATGATTTGAAGGAGAATTCCACACGCTTTATTATTGTAACCAACCGGAAGGTATTTTTGCAGGATGCGAAGAAAATCAGCCTTTGTTTTGAAATAAATCATGAAAGCGGTGCACTTTATCACGCACTGTCACATTTGATTTACAATGGCTTAAATATGTCCAAGATTGAGAGCAGACCACTCACCGGAAGAAACTGGGAATACCGCTTCTTTGTGGATTTTGAAGGAAATATGCAGGACAGCGCGGTAAAGAATGCACTACGGGGGCTTCGTGAAGAAACAAGAAATATGAAAATATTAGGAAATTACTAAGTAGACAGAAAGGTCGTGTTACATAATGAGGGAAAAGGAACTGATTATTTACCGTAAGCTCAAGGATGACAGGCTGCTTCGCGACATGGCGTGGCTTATGGAGCATTACAATGACGATTATTTTAATCAGGAAGACAGAGAGGAGCTTTTTTACGAATGTATTCATAACATTCTGGAGAAGGCGGCGCATCACGGATTCTATGGTAATCTCTGGCACTGTTATCTGGCGAATCTGTTAGTGAATGATGAGAATTCCTACAGCTTATCCTGCGAGATTAAGGGTGAGCAGGAGGGTACCTTAAGTGAAGTGGCTTACCATGATTTCTGTATTATTAAGGAGTTCCTTGATTATGACTTTTCAGGCATGGAGGATGTCTTTGGAAAGGAAGCCTTAGCCTTTGTTAAGCACTTTGAGGGTAATAAAGAGAAGAGTCATGTATATAATAAGAGAATCAGAGACCAGATTTGTGAGGTTGCCGGAAAGATTGGTTCGGCAACTACGGCAGAGGATATAAAGGATATTGTTACGGCTTTCTACACAGCTTATGGTGTAGGAAAGTTTGGCCTGAATAAGTCTTTTAGAATCTCACATCCGGAAGGAAAAGAGATGGAGATTAAGGCAATTAAGAATATCGACCATGTCAGGCTGGAAGATTTGGTGGGATATGAGATTCCAAAACAGAAGCTGATTGATAATACAGAGGCATTTGTACAGGGCAGGCCTGCCAATAACTGTCTGCTGTTCGGTGATGCCGGAACCGGAAAGTCCTCCAGTATCAAGGGTATCATCAATAAATATTATGATCAGGGACTTCGAATGATTGAAGTGTATAAGCATCAGTTCCAGGACTTGAATGATGTGATTGCACAGATTAAAAACAGAAATTATAAGTTCATTATCTATATGGATGACTTAAGCTTTGAGGAGTTCGAGATTGAATACAAGTACCTCAAGGCAATTATCGAGGGCGGACTTGAGGTAAAGCCCGATAACGTGTTGATCTATGCGACCTCGAACAGAAGACACCTTGTAAGAGAGAAATATTCCGACAAGGAAGAGAGAAGAGATGATTTACATTCTTCCGATACAGTACAGGAGAAGCTTTCTCTTGTTGCAAGATTTGGTGTATCTATTTTCTTCTGTGCACCGGATAAGAAGGAGTTCCAGAATATTGTAAAGACACTGGCGGCAAGAAATGATATCAGCATGCCGGAGGATGAGCTTCTTCTGGAAGCAAACAAGTGGGAGCTTGCACATGGCGGTCTGTCCGGAAGAACGGCACAGCAGTTTATTGACTACCTGTTAGGAAAAAACTAAGCATTTTGAGATACATGCTCTGAAACGTTATGCAATTTATAAAAGGGGTGAAACTATGGCATACAAAACATTTGCGGCAATTGATGTCGGTTCCTATGAGTTAGCGATGAAGATATTTGAAATCTCATCCAAAAACGGCATTCGTGAGATTGATTATGTCAGACACCGAATCGAGCTGGGAACCGATTCGTACCTGACAGGCAAGCTTAGCAATGAACGAATGGATGAGCTTTGCAGAATCTTAAGAGAATACACGGAAATCATGAAGTCCTATAAGGTAGAGGAATATAAAGCTTATGGAACGAGTGCGATTCGCGAGACAAAGAATGCTTTCATTCTTTTGGATCAGATTCATGCACGTACAGGAATCCGTATTGAGGTTTTAAGTAATTCGGAACAGAGATTTTTGGATTATAAGTCTGTTGCTTCCAAGGGGCTTGCGTTTCAGAAGGTTATTGAAAAGGGAACAGTATTCATTGACATCGGTGGCGGCAGTATGCAGATTTCACTCTTTGATAAGGATAGCCTTGTTACGACACAGAATATTCGTCCGGGTGTGTTGCGAATGAGAGAGGAGCTTGGAAGTCTGTCCTATCGAACCTATCAGCTTGAGGAGCTGGTAGACGAGCTGATTGGTGACAGTATTCAGAGATTCCGCGATAACTTTGCTGGTAACAGAGAGATTCAGAATATTATTCTGGTAGATGATTATGTGTCACTGATTTTGCAGAAGGGTATTCTGGAATCAGGTAAAAAGGGACATGTGGATGCATCGGTATTCCTTGATTTTGTCGGTAATCTGAGGCAGAAGCGTTCGCAGGATATAGCAAGCTCACTTGGTATACCGGAGGAAAATACATCACTTCTGTATTTGTCTGCGCTGATGCTGCGCAACATGATTAAGGCGTTTGGCGCTGAGATGGTGTGGGCTCCCGGTGTGTCGCTTTGTGACGGCATGGCATATGAATATGCGGAAAAACATAAACTGATAACAGTTTCACATAACTTCGCTCAGGATATTCTTGCCTGTGCCTGGGATATTAACAGAAGATATCAGGGCAATGAACGCAAATCAAGAGCACGTGAACAGGTTACATTAAATCTGTTTGACCATATGAAAAAGGCGCATGGCCTGACAAAGAGAGACAGACTGCTGTTACAACTGGCAGCAATTCTTGATGAATGCGGTCAGTATATCAGCCTTACCAGTGTAGGAGAGAGCTCCTATAATATTGTAATAGCAACGGAAATGATCGGTTTGTCGCATCTGGAAAGGGAAATCGTTGCTAATGTTGTCAAGTATGCAAGAGTTCCTTTTGAATATTATGATTCAATCGGTCGTACAACCACATTGGATAAAGATTCCTATCTGAAGATAGCAAAGCTGACGGCGCTGCTTCGTCTGGCGAATGCACTTGGCATCAGTCATAAGCAGAAGTTTGAGCACGTCAAGGTTGCCTGGAAGGATGATGATGTGACCATTACCGTGGAAACAAATGAGGATATGACCTTAGAGCTTGGATTTTTTGAACAGAATACGAGCTTTTTTGAGGAAGTATTTAATATCAAGCCGATTATTAAACAGAAAAAGAGTAATATATAGAGGTGTAAGAGGGCATGTGAGAATCCGTAATGATTTTCACAAAGAGTGTAGAAAGGTAGTGATAAAGGGATGAAAATTGATTACAGCAAACCGGAATATTATTATAACAGAGAGCTGAGCTGGATTGCTTTTAACCATCGTATTCTGGGAGAGGCAAGAGATAAGTCGATACCGCTATTTGAGAGGCTGAATTTTTTAAGTATTACAGCATCGAATCTTGACGAATTTTTTATGGTGCGGGTTGCGTCTCTGAAGGATATGATCAATGCAGGATATAACAAAAGGGATATTGCGGGCATGACACCGGTGGAGCAGCTTGAGGCAGTGATTCAGGCTACCCATGAGCTGGTAAATCTGCAGTATTCGACCTATAACCGTTCTCTGCTTCCGCTGTTATCCCAGAATGGGTTACAGATTATTGAGAAGCATGAGGAGCTTGAGGAAGCAGATAAGCAGTTTGTAGACCGTTATTTTCAGGATAATGTTTATCCTGTTCTGACACCGATGGCAGTGGATTCTTCGAGACCGTTTCCGCTGATTCGTAATAAATCTCTGAACCTGGGGGCATTGGTTTCCAGAAAAGAGGAGGAACAGGGAATTATCAAAAAACATTTACTTCAGAAGAAGACCGCATCCGGCGGTAAGGAACTGGAATTTGCGACCGTTCAGGTGCCGAGTGTACTTCCGAGAATTGTACAGCTCCCGAATGATAAGGATGGTAATAAGAGAGTAATCTTATTAGAGCAGATTATCGAGAGAAATATGGATAAGCTGTTTTTGAACTATAATATTGAATGTGTGTATCCGTTTCGAATCATGCGTAACGCGGACTTTACCATTGAAGAGGAGGATGCTGCAGATTTATTAAAGGAAATTGAGAAGCAGCTGAAAAAGAGACAGTGGGGACAGGCGATTCGATTAGAGGTAGAGGACGGAATAGACAAGAGACTTTTGGAAATTATCCAGAAGGAACTGGAGCTTGAGGAAAAGAATATCTACGATATTCCCGGACCACTTGATCTTACCTTTCTTTCTAAGATGTATAAGCTTGAAGGCTTTGACCACTTGAAAAAGAAGCCGTACACGCCGCAGCCGGTAGCGAATCTGGCAGCGGGGGCAGATATTTTCGAGGAAATCAGGAAGAGAGATATTCTGTTACATCATCCGTATGAAGTGTTTACTCCTGTGGTTGACCTGATTAAACAGGCGTCAAGAGACCCGCAGGTGCTTGCAATCAAGCAGACACTGTATCGTGTCAGTGGAAATTCGCCGATTATTGCGGCGCTTGCACAGGCAGCAGAAAACGGCAAACAGGTAACAGTGCTTGTAGAGCTTAAGGCAAGATTTGATGAGGAAAATAACATTGTATGGGCAAGGAAGCTGGAACAGGCAGGCTGCCATGTTATCTACGGACTTGTCGGCTTAAAGACGCACTGTAAGATTACACTTGTGGTCAGAAAGGAAGAAGAGGGCATAAGAAGATATGTGCATCTTGGAACCGGTAATTATAATGACCAGACTGCAAAGCTATATACAGACCTTGGACTTTTAACCTGTAATGAGGCAATCGGTGAGGATGCAACGGCTGTATTCAATATGCTTTCAGGATATTCCGAGCCTCTTGGCTGGAATCATCTTGCGGTAGCACCAATCTGGTTAAAGGAGAGGTTCCTCTACCTGATTAACAGGGAGAGGGAAAATGCAAAACAGAATCGTCCGGCAAGAATTGTTGCAAAGATGAATTCCCTTTGTGACCCGGATGTGATAAAGGCATTATATGAAGCGGCAGCAGAAGGCGTAAGGATTGAATTAATCGTACGAGGTATCTGCTGTCTCAGAACAGGCATTGAGGGAACCAATAACAATATTACGGTACGTTCTATTGTCGGTAATTTCCTCGAGCATGCAAGAATCTTTTACTTTGAAAATGCAGGCAAGTCGGAGGTATATATGGCAAGCGCCGACTGGATGCCGCGAAATCTGGAACGAAGAGTGGAAATCCTGTTCCCGATACTGAATCCGGAGTTAAAGGAGAAGGTATGGCATGTATTGGATGTGCAGTTAAGAGATACAATGAAGGCTCAGATATTGCAACCTGACGGAACTTATGATAAGGTTGACAGGAGAGGAAAGGATTCCTTTATTGCACAGGAGGAATTCTGTAAGGAATACATTCAGGCAGCAGCTCAGGGAAAGGAAGAGAAGCAGTCAAGAACCTTCATTCCTGAGACTCATATAGAAGAGGTATAGCATGGTTAAGTTTATTTTAGCTTCCGGTTCACCCAGAAGAAAGGAATTGTTAGAGCAGATAGGAATTTCCTTTGACATTATGGTCGCACAGGGGGAAGAAACGATTACAAAAAAGCTCCCCGGTGAGATTGTTGAGGAATTATCACTGCAGAAGGCAACAGAGATTGCAGACCTTTACGGGAAGGAACAGGAGGTTGCGCAGCAGACAGTGATTATCGGAGCAGATACGATTGTAGCCTGCGGCGAGGAAATCATGGGCAAGCCAAAGAATGAGGAAGTGGCAAAGGAAATGCTTGGTAAGCTGCAAAACGGTACACATCAGGTATATACCGGTGTGACTCTGATTGTTTTAGCAAAAGAGGGAAGACGTGTGCTTACCTTCCATGAGAAAACAGATGTTGTCATGTATTCCATGTCGGAAGAACAGATAGAGGCGTATGTTTCTACCGGAGAACCGATGGATAAAGCAGGTTCCTATGCGATACAAGGTAAGTGTGCGGCATATATTAAGGGTATCAACGGTGACTATAACAACGTTGTCGGGTTACCGGTCGGCAGACTTTATCAGGAGCTTATAGGGCTTGGAATTATGAAGTAAGAAAGGAATGGAATCATACTATGCATGAATATGATGAGGCAGTATTAAAGTGTTTTTTGGAGAATCAGCTTCAGCTTCTTCCTGAGAAGGTGGCAGAGAATATTGACGAAGCGGAGGCATTTCTTGAGGAATGCATGGCAGTTGTAGTAGACTCTCTTGATGAAGTGTGGGAGTACTTTGATGAAGAGGGGCTTGATCTTGACGGACAGGATAAGGATGATATCGCAGATGCTCCGGAGGTATTTGACATCGGAGACGGAAGATATCTTATTGTAGAAAGTTAGCAAATATACTGTGGGAATAGTATAGTTAGTAAGAAATCGCTATACTCGTAAGACAGGTAGAAATTTATAGAATAGGATAAGGGTAAGGTTAAGTGGAAAGAGAATCAAATATTACAGTCTGGCAGATGGGACTGTTCGAAAATCTTGACAGAGATGTCATGGTAATGCAGCGTGATGAGGAGGAAGTCTTTGATGATGCCATTCATGTATTTTTCGAGAAGGAATACTATGATGCATATGTAAACAAGGCAAAAAGATACAGTACACATAGCTATGCATACCATGAAGACAAGCTTGGAGAGGTTGTTTATCAGGTCTTTGATGAAGTGATTCCGGGAATCGTATTTCATGCAAATACAAAGCCGGATGCACCAAAGAATAAGCTTTTTGAGGAAAAATATATTTCTGCAGAGGGATTAATGGAGCTTCATGATGTGGTAGAGGATTATCACTATATGTATACCGCTGCTATTGAAAGACTGTCCAAGGAGGAAGCTGTTGCAAAGCTGTGGAACAAGAATGTTTTCATTATCGGAAAGCTGCCTGACTTCAACAGAAAACCGGATTCCAATGAAAAGCAGACCGTAGAGCTTATGACAATGAAGCGTAAGGTGGACGGCAGCGAAGCATCGACAGAAGATTTTGATTACGAAGCATTAAAGATATTTTTGACAGCGGGAAGTGCAATGCGCTTTAATCCTGACAAGAAGCCTGTTAACAGATATAAGCTTGCTCTTTTATCCCAGTTTGTAAAGGGACATTTGCAGGTAATTATTGAACCGCACAGAAATTATTATCTTGAGTTCGACCCTGCGACAATTGATATTACAGAGCATTTACACAAGCATGAGTGGAATGACGATAAGGTAAAGGCAAGAATGCAGGCTTTTACGGAGATGGATCAGGTATATATCCTGTTGTCACCGCAGCTTAGCGATTACAGAAGCTGCAAGGGTATTCCGTTCTTCTTAAAACCGGACGAAAAGAATATTATGATGTATATTTTTGAGAAGTATACAGATGCAGTTAATTATTGCTTACAGAATCCGGCTTATCTGCCGCTGTTAGACGGAACATATCCGATCGGTGTCCTTGATAAGAAAGATAAGATGACCAGTCTTGCTACCGTGGTTGCATTGGCTGCCAATATGGGTATTACAGGAATCAATCTTGATATGGAAAGCAGCATGGCAATCGGAAGCAGTATGAAGTTCTTTGTAGAGTCAGCAGGAATTGAAACAGATTTGACAAAGCTTCTTACTGAGGAAGAACGTGCACAGGTAGTACAGGAGCATGATGATAAAATAGCATATCGTATTCTCCCGCTCTCTTTTGTAGATACGAAAAATCCTTATGCGGTCAGCGACGAGAGAAAGGTCGAGCTTGTGAAGCATATGGATGAGGATTCCGACCAGGGTATTGCATATCTGGCAGGCTGTACCTTATCCGAGATGATGTACATGCTTCGTGAAGCAGGTGAACGTTTTGAAACTGCAAGAAATAAGCAGGATGATGCGCTTGCTAAGAAATATAATGTACTGATGAATCTCATAACGATACCGTTAACAGAGGTACTTTATGAGAAGCCGTATGTATTTTCCTTAAGAGATGAAAACGGTGAGATTTTGCTTCGTAACAATATTCCATACATAATTGTGACAAACCGTTTTGAAAATAACAGAAGTGCGGAAGGAAACCTTATGATGGTAAGCATGGGTAATGAAACCTTTATGAAGAAGCTTTCCGATGCGGGTACTGTTGTTGCAATTACGGACGGACCGAATGTACTGGCTCTGGCAGATGTTCGTCTGATAGCAGAGGCAATTAAGCAGAAGGAAAAGAACGAATCCATCAAGGAAGAGTTGATTATTTACCTGACTCAGGGATTGAATCTTTCCTATAGCGAAGCATTATATTATTACAGAAGACTGAAGTCAGACAATGCCATCTTTGTTGAGTTCACCGGATGCGTGCGTAACGGAGAATATTCTTCTGTCGGCATGGTAACGATTGAGGGCTATACTGCTAAGAAGCTGGCAGATGAGATGGGCTATAATCCGTTACAGGCATATGATATGCTGTTACAGCTTAAGGATAATCCAAAGGCCTTGAAGGAGAGCAAAAAGGCAGAGGCATCAGAGAATCGTGAAGCTTCTGAGGCAAAGAAATCCTTCTTGGGAAGATTGTTTAAGAAATAAAAGCAGAGTGCTTTTATTTCCATGTTTTGAGTAAAAAAGAGGGAGCGTGAAAAATGATTTCTCATTTTTCGCAGCTCCTTCAATCTATTATTTCCAATATTTTTCCATATACATTTCAGCAGTTGCTTCATTCAGTGAAAATTTAGAAACTAACTTTTCGGATGTAATTTCTCGGCTAATGCCTAATTCCTGACAGGATTCTATCAGGGCTTGAATTCCTTGAGCTATTCTTTTTCCATTCCCTTTTCAATTCCGTCTGCTTCAATTGCTTCAAATACGGTACACACACGACCATCTCCTTGCTTTAACTAATTTAATGATACATTACTTTTGGCGGCAGATGCAACAGCTATCGAAACTGTTGAACTGACTTGGTTTTTTAGGTCATATTCTTCTGCTAACTGCTTGCGTTTATGAGCAGTTAATGTTTCGTTATAGAGTAATTGTAATAAATAGAAGAAGTCTCTATTATCTACATTGTGGAATACTAATTGATTCTTTCGCACTTCAATTAAGTTCATTTTATAATCATTTACAAAATTTTGCAACTGTTCTGGAATATCCAAAAGTTCTATTAACGATTTTGAACCGTCCCATGGTTTCTCACCATAGTAGAGACCAATGGTAATAACGGGATAAAATCTGTCTGTACGTTTCATACCGGATAGGTATTCATCACCAGTAAGTTCTTTCGTCTTGGCATAATGCTTTTGGAGCTTAGACCATTGATTATAGTAGGTGTTTGCATCATATTCCATAACTCGAATTGGCATGGCATAATGAATGTTTGCTTGATTTCCAAGACCTATTAAGGCAAATTTCACATCAAAACAATCACAGAATTTTACGATTTTGAGCAAGTCACGGTCGGATTTTAATTCCAGTAATCCTTTAGTATAATGTCGGGTTTTAACTTTTGTGTTACATTAGTCAAGTTCTTGGTGCTCCTATTGGTTTAGTTATACAATAAAAAATATCTGTAAATATACTATACACCAATAAAAAGCAAAACTCAAACATTTGTTCCATTTAAAAAAGACAAAGTTTTTATTCTATTCATATATTCCTCCGGCACATACAGCTTACTATACCCAACGCCCAAGTCCAACCCGGGTTTGTTGGCTCCATGAAAATCGGAGCCACCGCTTGGGAGCAGGTTATATTTCGCGGCAAGGGCTTTCATCTGGCGTTCATCGGAAGGGGTATAGGTGCTGTAAATACATTCTATTCCCTTTAAACCTTGTTCTGTAAGAGTGGAGACTAAGATATTCAACTGTTCCTTGCCGAGTCCATACAGCGTAGGATGAGCAAGAATAGGAACACCGCCAGCCTGCAAGGTTACCTGAATAACCTCTTCCGGAGTGATTTTTTTGCGATGTACGAAGTAGGGTGTGTGGTCACCAAGGTAACGGTCAAAGGCTTCCTTCATACTCTTTACATATCCCTTTGTAAGAAGATATTTTGCATAATGTGCTCTGGTGATTATGGCATCAGGGAACATTTCAAGCAGTGCTTCATAGGTAATGTCAATATTGGCATTGCGAAGGTTGGCGCAAAGCTTATAATTTCTGTCTGTTCGGGACTTCTGAAAACGGGCAAGATATTCCAGAAAAACAGGTGCCTTATAATCAATAAACAGTCCGACGATATGGACATCCCGATTCAGATATTCGGTAGAATATTCAATTCCCGGAATAACGGTAATCGGTTTATCCTTAGTAGCTTCGAGCGCTTCCCCGATGCCGTCAATCGTGTCATGATCGGTCAGAGCAAATGCTGTGAGTCCTTTTTCTATTGCGTAATTTACAAGCTCAGTCGGCGTGTAAGTTCCGTCTGATTTTGTTGAGTGTACATGTAAGTCAACTTGTCCCATGTTAAGTTTTCGTCCTTTCTGAAATGAGTCTGTTTCCCTATGATATGAAAAGAATCCAATTTCAGACCCATTGGTCGAAATTGGATTCTTTGGAAAATCCTTTTATTCCTCGTCGCTTCCGTCTTCGATTTCAGCCTGCGCGGTATATACAGTTCTCTTACGAGCCATTTCATTGCTTGCAAGATACTCGTCGTAGGTTGTAATCTTGTCAACGATAGTACCGTTTGGAAGAATCTCAATAATACGGTTTGCTGTTGTCTGTACAAACTGGTGGTCATGACATGCGAACAATGCCACGCCCGGGAACTTAATCAGACCATTGTTTAATGCGGTAATGGATTCCATATCCAGATGGTTGGTAGGCTCATCAAGTACGAGACAGTTAGCACCGCTAATCATCATTTTACTTAAAAGACAGCGAACCTTCTCACCACCGGAAAGAACCTTAACCTTCTTAACCCCGTCTTCACCGGCAAAGAGCATTCTTCCAAGGAAACCACGTACATAGGTGATATCATCAACAGGAGAGTAGCTCATAAGCCAGTCTGCGATAGTATATTCATTGTTGAATTCGTTGGTCGGATCCTTAGGGAAGTAGGCCTGAGAGGTTGTGATTCCCCACTTGTAAGTTCCCTCGTCCGGTTCAATCTCACCCATAAGAATCTGGAACAGGGTAGTCTTAGCCAATTCGTTTCCGCCAACAAAAGCAACCTTATCTTCACGATTTA
>CAYLWP010000018.1:0-19027 GCA_964387365.1 uncultured Roseburia sp.
AAAGCCTACATACTCACCAGTTTTGGTATCCTTGGCATAAACGCCGAGACGATCGATGGTGGTCACCAGTGCCGGATTCTCCGGCATCGTGCCGCTTGCCTTGCGCTCCTTCAGAATATACTCTTCAATCAGCATACCGGACATATTTCCGGTAAAGCCTACATACTCACCAGTTTTGGTATCCTTGGCATAAACGCCGAGACGATCGGCATCCGGGTCGGTTGCCAGCACAATGTCAGCATCCTTTTCCTTCGCCAGACGAAGGGCGTATGTAAATGCCTTCGGATCCTCCGGGTTCGGATAATCCAGTGTCGTAAAGTTCGGATCCGGGTTCTCCTGCTCCGGAACGACATAGACATGCTGGAAGCCCAGCTCTGAAAGGACACGGCGTACCGGAATATTTCCAGTTCCGCACAGCGGTGTGTAAACAATCTTCAGATCCCCCGCCATCTCTTCGATAATCTCCGGGTGAATGATCTGCTTCTTTAATTCTACCATGTACAGATCATCGATTTCCTTACCGATAATCTGATAAAGTCCGGCTGCCATCGCATCCTCTTTGCTCATGGTCTTTACATCATTGTAATCCGTGATGCTCTGTACTTCCTTAATGATATTATTGTCGTGAGGCGGGGTCACCTGTGCGCCGTCCTCCCAATAAGCCTTGTAGCCGTTATACTCCGGCGGATTGTGGCTTGCTGTGATCACAATTCCAGAGATGCATCCCAGTGTACGCAGAGCAAAGGAAAGCTCCGGTGTAGGACGCAGGGATTCAAACACATAAGCCTTAATGCCGTTTGCTGCCAGACAGCGCGCCGTCTCATCTGCAAACTCGGGAGACTGGTTACGGGAATCGAAAGCAATGGCAACGCCCTTATCCTGTCCGCCCTGCTTGATGATATAATTTGCCAGTCCCTGTGTGGCTTTTCTTACGGTGTACATATTCATCCGGTTGGTTCCTGCTCCGATGATGCCTCGCAGTCCACCGGTTCCAAATTCCAGCTCTTT
The DNA here is from genome assembly GCA_964387365.1 of uncultured Roseburia sp. Classification (GTDB taxonomy): domain Bacteria; phylum Bacillota; class Clostridia; order Lachnospirales; family Lachnospiraceae; genus COE1. The sequence continues at coordinate 1,009 of CAYLWP010000018.1, forward strand.
GTAAAAACGCTCTTCAATTTCCTTCTCATCATCCTTGATTGCCAGAAGCTCCTGCTTGGTCGCCTCATCAAAATAAGGATCCTGCAACCAGAATTCATACTGCTCTTTATAACCCATTTACCTGTCCTCCGTTTAATTTCATGATCCTTCAAAAAAATGATCTGTCACGTTTTTTTCAAACCCAGTATAGCATATTATGACTCGACTCTCAACGAAAAATCGCTCCGGTCGAGCGAGAAGTTCGGATTATAATAGGGATCTCCCTCCTCCAGCTCCTTCTTCCATTTTTCACGAAAGCTTGCTGATTCACGATTATAACGCTCCGCTTTTTCTCCCTGATCATCCAGTCCGCGCGAAATCGACTCGAAATGATACAGCTCCGCAAACGGTGTAAACACATTCAAAAGTCCCTGTTTCCGCAGCTTCAGGCAGAAATCCACATCATTTAAGGAAATGGCAAAGGCTTCATCCAGACCTCCCACCTTCTCAAACAATGCTTTTTTCACCATCAGGCATGCTCCGGTAACTGCGGTGACATTCTGCGTGTAGCACAATCTTCCCATATAGCCCAGATTCTCACGATGCTGCTTGTAGTGCGTGTGTCCCGCTGTACGATGTGCACCCAGTCCGATGACCACTCCGGCATGCTGGATCGTCTTATCCCCATAATAGAGCTTGCCGCCGACAGCTCCCACATCCTCACGCTGTGCATACATCAGCAGCTCCTCCAGCCAGTTCACCGTAATCACCTGCGTGTCATTGTTCAACAATAAAAGGTATTCACCCTCCGCCGCTTTTACACCAAAATTATTGATTGCAGAATAATTGAAGGTTCCGGTATAGGTCACCACCTTCACCCGCGGATCATCCTTCAGCAGCTCATAATAATCGCGGATTTCCTTGGTTTCGCTGTTGTTTTCCACCACAATGATCTCGTAATTGTCATAGGTCGACTTTTCCTCGATAGAGCTGATACAGCGCTTCAAATCCTCTACATGATCCTTGTTGGGAATCACAATGGAAATCTTCGGACTTCCGATAATCTGGTAGCGGATTTTAAAGATCGTCTCAAAGGCTCTCGTGGAGGTGATCTGAAAATTCTTAAAGCCATGGCTTCGCAGATTCTCCGCCACTGCGCCGCGTGCCGCCTCAATCGCATAGGGCTTCGCCTCAATATTGGATGCCACGCTGGTCGCATGACAGCGCCAGTAGTAAAGTAGCCTCGGTACATGTACGACATTTTCTGCCGCATCCGTAAGGCGCAGGATCATGTCGTGATCCTGGCTGCCGTCAAACTGCGAACGAAACAGCTCCGTTCCCTGCAAAAGCGTTCTCTTAAAAACGCTGAAATGACAAATATAATTGTTGGCACGCAGATTATCCGGCGCATAATCCGGTTTAAAATGCATGGTCAGCATGTGATCAATATTTCCGCTCTTAAAGGTCGTCTCATCACAGTAAATATAATCCGCATTCTGCTCATTGATAACCTTAACATATTCATACAATACAGATGGATGCAGCACGTCATCATGGTCAAACAGCCCTATATACTCACCTGTTGCAAGCTTATAGCACTCGTTTGTATTTCCTGCGATTCCTTCATTTTTCTCAAGCTTACGGTAAATAATGCGGCCATCCTCTGCCACATATTCCTTACAGCGCGTCCCAACCTCAGCATGCTCTGCATCCGAACCGTCCGCAAGACACAGCTCCCAGTTCTGATAGGTCTGATTTCTTACCGAATCAATCATCTCATTTAAAAAATTCATCGGTGTATTATATAACGGAACGAGAATACTGATTTTTACCATGCGTTCAAACTTCGTATCTCTTTGTCTCTTGGCTTCCTCAGGACTCGGGAAGCTTGCTGTTCCGTGAAGCTTCTTTGCCTCCTGTTCCATCTTCTTCTGGCGAAGCTTTCTTGCTATATCCCTTGGACCTCCCAGATTTCTGACACGTCTGTAATTGCGAAGTCCCCAGTGCATGCCCGACCGAAGCGGCTTGGAAGCCTTCCATACGGGATTGTTCTTTATCCTGTCAAGCTGAAACTGCAGGTTGTCTGCCTCGTTCTTTGCATCCGCAAGTCTTCCTGCCAGAGATGCCGCACGCGCCTTCTCCTGCTCGTATGCTTCTTTATAAAATGATGCCTCCTCTTCAGGAGTGCTCCATTGCTTTTCCATTTCCTACCTCCGTACGACTGTAAAACAATCCTTCTTCCAACATATTTTTTTCTTTAGTAAAGAGTTCTTTTCCATCGTTATGATTCCAACCTGATAATTCCCCGCAGTAAGCACGCTTGTATCCGCAAGCACCTGCAGACCGGAAAGTGCCACTCGCTTTGTCGCACCGCCTGACTCACCCGCAAACAAAGCTTCCACATCAGGGCGAAGCTTCGGATATACCGCAAGCTCGTAGGTATCCTGCGTCTGAGTATTTTTAAGCAGCATCCTTTTTTCAATCAGGGCATTATCCCGCTCACGCATAACATACCAGCCCTGCAAAAAAAGTGTTCCGTCCGATGCTGAAATCTCCGCTGTATCAATCTGAAGCATCGACAGATTCTCTCCCGTAAGCTTTTTTATGAATTTATTCCTATGCTCCTTAGGCAGACTGCGCGCCTGACTATGCTCCAGCAGCACAGGCTTTACCACTTTATCACAGGGATATAAATAATTACAGCTGTAATCAACATCCTTCTTCCACTGAACCAGATGCTCGCTGTAAAAAGGGTCCCTTCCGCAAAGCTGCGGGTGTTTCTCATATAGCAGTCTCTTCTCCCGCTCGAGTCTTGCTGCCTTCTCCTGTGATGTATCCTGACCGCGGCTTAGCGACTCATGATGAAGCAGTACCACGTCATTCCTCTGCACATTATAATATCCCTTTTCATATAATCTGAAGCAGAGCTCGACATCATTATATGCTACTGCAAGCGTTTCGTCAAAGCCTCCTGCCTCAAGGAAGCGTTCCTTCTTAACCATCAGACACGCTGCCGTTACCGCAAGCATATTATATACGGCAAGATTGTGTCCGTGATAAAGGTTCCCCACATCCTCCATTCCTGCAAGCTTATGGGCCGGTCCGATTCCCATATTCGTAATACCTGCATGCTGGATTCTGTACGGAGCATCCTTTTCCTGCTCTCCCTTTGGGTAGTACAGCTTAGCTCCGACGGCTCCGACGTGGGAAAGCCCCGCCTGTCCAAGCATCCTTCTCATCCAGTCAGGCTCGATAATCTCCATATCATCATTTAAAAACAAAAGATAGTCTCCCTTTGCCGCCCGAGCGCCAAGATTGCACATGGCAGAAAAGTTAAACTCTGCCTTATGATAAATATACTCAACAGGAACCGGTACATTGGAAATGCACTCCTTTATGCACATTCGTTCCTCTTGTGAGCTTCCGTTATCCACGATAATAATCTCGTAATGTGGATAGTCTGTTAGTTCTGTCAGTGTAGACAGGCATCTTTTCAGAATTCTGCTATGATCTTTACTCGGAATTATCACAGAAATCAGACTATTATCACAAATCGAGTAACATAACGTTTGTATTTTTTTATTTGCATCTACATTTGCAACCCAAATTTCATTTTTGAGGCTATCCTTTGTTCCGGAACTTATTTTTACGGTACTATCTTGCAAATGTATTTCATCATGCTTTTCACCAAGATTTTTATTTGTATAAAGCACCTCCGCAATATGTCCCGCCTTGCGTTCTCTCTCAGTAATCAGCAGAACAAGCTCATAAATACTGCACTCCTGCTCCTTACCGTTTGCCTGTTTCCAACGAATCAAAGCTTCTGCAAGTGCGCTGCCTCGAACAGCAAAAATATTCCCAATATAAAAGAACGAGCGTAATGTATCGGGCGAATAATCCGGCTTGAACCATGGAGCACCGCGATAGAGCCCTGTATCCTTGAAGCAGTAAGAACGCGCATACTCACTCTCTATTACCTCATCACCATACAGTTCCTGCAAAGAACCAAGAAAATCCTCGTCTGCATACACAACAGAGATATCCGCATGTGTTGCAAAATATTCAGCAAAGGTAACCTCCGTGACAGCGTCTGCAAAGCCACTTACGCCATAAAACAGTACAAAGTCCGTCCCCTGCAACAGCTTCATCCCTTCATCACCACAAATATCTACACTTTCCAAACAGGCCGTCACACTCTCCTCACACGAGAAAAAGGGAAGCTTCCTTATCTGCTTCCCTTTGATATCAACTTCGCCGACTTGTTTTCTGCCTTCTCTTTCCCTCAGCCACTGAAGGTATGGTGTCTGTTGTTCAAACAGACTTTTCTCATAACAGCTTATCATTTTTCAATCTCCAACTGTTTTTCCGTATTACGATACAATCTCTGTCTCGAACAGCAGTCCTTCGCCGTCAGCCACAGGTCATACGTCCCTGCCGGAAGAGAACCCTCATAAATCCAACAGCAAAATCCTGTCAGCTCTACATTGGTTTCATCCGGTAAAATTGCCGCTACATCGGGACGATACCGCTTCATAACCGGAATCTCCCAGACCTTACCTTCTGCATTTTTAAGCAAAAGCTTCATCTTATATCTTGCATTATCCACACCCGGCACATACGCCCAGCCCTTGATCAGATAATACGTTTTCTTTCTGTTTCCTGCCTTTAAGAATTTTTCCTTTCCGCAATTCTCCACAACATTCATAATTGCCTGGTTCATGCGCCTCTTGGCCGGCAGCTTCTTCCCCTCTGCCACCTGATCACGATAGCCGGACACGTCAGCAAACTCATAGCCTTCAAACCAACGGCAATGATACTCCGGTTCTCCGCTGTTCATCAAGGTACCATTAAACGGATCCTGCTTATAAAGCTTCGGATGACGCCGGTATAAAAGCTCCATTTCCTCTAACAAGCGCTTGAGCTTTCCTTCATCCTGCATATCATCACCACGGCTCAATGACTCATGATGATACAGCACAACATCATTTCTCTGTACATTGTAAAGTCCCTTACCGCATATGCGGAAGCAAAGGTCAACATCATTATAGGCAACCTTTAAGCCTTCAAATAAACCGCCAAGCTTCTGTAACGTATCCTTTTTCATCAAAAGGCAGGCTGCCGTTACGCCAATCATATCATAGATGAGCTTATTACGCCCATAGTAATAGCTTTCGCTGTCAGACATCTGCTTCAGCTTATGTCCCGGACCGTAAATGGTATTGGTAATTCCTGCATGCTGAATCAAATCAGAATGCGGATACAGAAGCTTCGCACCCACTGCACCGACATGCTTCAAGCCGGCCTGTCCAAGCATTCTGGTAAGCCAGCTTCCCTGAATAACCTCCATATCATCATTCAACAGCAGAATGTACTCGCCCTTAGCCTCCTTTACACCGATGTTACACATCTTTGAAAAGTTAAATTCCATCGGCTGATACAGATAGGTGAAGGCACATTCCTCTCTGAAGGACTCAATCCTCATTCTCGCCTGGGCAGTACTTCCGTTATCTACCACAATAATCTCGAAATTCTTGTACTCTGTCAGTCGGTAAACGGAACGAATGCACTGCTTTAAGATATCTACATTGTCCTTGGACGGTATCACGATACTGACCAAAGGATTATCCTTAATCTCATAAACCGGATACGTATAACCTGTAGCCTCATCCGCAACCATTTGCCCTTTCAGACCGCGGCGTTCCATATTAAGCTCACGGATAAAATCATAGTCCGCCCCTACACCAATCAGATCTATTCTGTGCATTGCCGCATATTCTGCCCCTTCCCTTGTCTTTGCTTTGAAATATGCATGAAACAGAATCTTTTCGATATGTCCTGCTCTTTTTCCGCAATTCGTAGCCTGTAATACAAAATCATACAGGTTCATGCGCCAGTCATCCATGCCAAGCCATTTTAAGCCCAGAAATGCTTCTCTTCGAATGGCAAATACATTACCAAAATAGAGAAAAGAAAACAGTGTGTCCGGCGACCACATAGGCTTCACCCACGGACACATTCTGTGGTCAGCCTCACTGTCCGAACCATCCTCCTGCTCCGGAAGAAACCAAATGTCCTCATCACCGTACAAAATATCAATATCCTCATGGTCATCAAAATACTGCACAACCTCCCTGAAGGCATTGACACCAATCTTACCCTCTCTTGATACAAAGAGAATAATATCCTTATTCAAATCACTCAGGCGAAATTCCTCGCCACACATATCCATATAAACAACAGAAAGAGAGGAGTAGGATTCCTCCCCTCCCTCTTGCTGCAACGCATGCTCTGTTTCACGAATCCACATCAGATACGGATCACTCTGATAACTAAGCACATTCACATATTCCTCTATACAATCCTGATACAGCCTGTCCTGTACTGCTGCCTTAATCTTTTTAATCATGCAGGCTCTCCCTTTCACTCTCTATTCCGTAACCCCTAGTTCCGCACACTACGAAAACAGCTTCTTCCACCATGGTTCATTCGCCTTTTCTAGCGCCTGATGCAGCTGCGAATTCTTTTCACGGTTGCTCTGAACCATCTGACAAGCCATATCCTGTGGCATCTCTACAATCTCAAACTCAAAGGCAAGCTCTTTTCCGCCCTCACAGCTGACAATAATATTCGGATCCTCCGTCTCAAAAATAACGGAACAGTCATCAATCCATTCACCGTTGGCAAAGATTTCCTCCCTTTTATATTCCTTGTCATCTACACGGATTGACTTTATCGTCACAGCGCAGGAAATGGAACCCGGATCAATTCTTACCTGCTTCAGCTTCTCCGGAAGCGGTGTAACATGCTTCATATTTGCCGCACTCTGTGCACTGTCACTCAGGAAAATAGAGTTATCCACTGTGAAGCCTTCTCCAAAGTCCCAAAACAGCTGTGCACTGTATCTTAAGTCACCTTTTTTCATAAACGTCTCGATTTCCTCAAGCGTATAGGCATGGTAACCGATTAATTCTCTGATATCACCGACCGCTGCACGCTTGCCGGTAACAAATTTCTGGAATTCCTTCTCTTCCTCAATGTACTCTGCGACTTCTGCCTCTGTCAGACCTAAGATATCCTGATACAAGAGCTCCTCACAAGCCTTTCTGGACGGGCTTCCAAGCATATAATTATAAAAGGCACGGAATGCAATATCCCTTGCAGGTACGAACTTCTCATAGGTCCATTCATAATCAATAATCTGCCAGATATCATCCTTGATAATAATATTTCCAAAGATAAGATCGATATTGCTTACATTGCACTCTTCTCCATAGGTAAGCCAGTGCATATACTCCTGAATCAGAGCCTTAAAGCCATCTACATCCGCAGCCTCCAGCCTCCGGTCAAGCATTTCTTCCAACGTAACGCCCTCACAGAACGGGAAGGTTAAGCCATGCTTCTTTCTGATACAAAGATTCATCTGCACCTTCGTTCCCTCGTAGCGCTTGGACAGAAGCTCATAAGCCCTTGCCGTATTCACCAGATGAGCGCCCGACTCCTTCGTAACCGGATGCTTCTCCACATGCAAATCATGAAAGGCATTCTGATAAATCAGTGTCTTAATCGCCCAAGGCTTTGCCCTGTCATTGGAAAACTTACAATAAACCGCCTCCGGCGCCTTACCTACAATCAACAAGTATGAATTAGAGAAAAGCGGAAACTCGCCCTCTTCAATAATTTGGTCAAATGCAAGCTTCTCATCGAATAAAACCATTCTTTCACGGTCAAAATTACACATATTGTTAGCCAGTTCGCCCTTTTTCGGCAGATAAGCATCCGAGTAAATGGTGGTCGGGAATTTATAATCCGGATACGGATAATAGAACGCATATCTGCTGATGCCTGCGCTCTCCAAGATTTTCTCCAAGCCCTTTTTCGTAAAGGTTCTTGCCGCGCCACCGTCCGGATAACCCTGAATACCTGAAAAATAGGTGCCGACATGATCCTCTTTACAGCCTGCCCAGTACTTTAATCCAAACTTGTTCTCAATCGCAATCACCAGGCGTCCCTTCTTCTCATCACGATGACGATTGCATATCTTCATAAAGTCCTCATACGGAGTGCTTCCGCCAATATAGGACTGGCCGTATTCAAACACACCAACCAAAAACACATAGTCGTAATCACATGCAAGATGCGGCTCGATATCCTGAAAATTACCAACCATAATCGTAATATTGTCCTTATCCTGATTGCGATATGCATTCACAAGACTGCGCTTTTTGGACAGCTCAATACAGGTTACACTTTCTGCCTTTTCGGCAAGTGTACCCGTAATTGCTCCACAGCCCGAGCCAATCTCCAATACCTTGTCTGTCTTTTTAATCGGAAGCCAATCTATAATATTGGTTCGAAACGGCGATAAATGATAAAATATCGGCCAATTTTTTTTCTGTTCAATAATCTCAGGGAACTCCCAAGGCGCATGCTCCTTTACAATCGCCAGCATCTCATCCTCAATCGTTCCGTCTGAATAAAAATCCTCCCCCGGATAATATGTCAAATCCAGAGTTACGTTCCCTACCTTCTCCGTCATGGAATACTCCTTATGCCTTCTTATACTGTATAATTTTTTCTGTCGTCTTTACATCCTCTACCGTAATAGCAGATTCCATGTCATAAAAGCCAACTGTATTCTTATCCGAGATTACTGTTACATCCAATGCATCATATAATCTGTGATAAACCTGAAAATCATTACCATCATAGCCTGTTACGCCAAAGGATAACAGATAATCTCCTCCCTGAAGAGACATCTTCTGCCTGAAGGTAATCTCCTTAACCGCTCCCGCCTTCACGGGCTCTAAAAACGCCTTCTCAAACATGGTATTCGTTCCGGTAATCTCCGTACCCTTCACATTTTTCACGGTAAATGCAAAAATCGGTGCCGGAATATCATCATGGAAACGAACACGCATATGAATCTTGAAATTCATACCCTTGATAATCGCATTTGACCTTGTACCGTTATCGTCGGTAAGATAGATTTCCTCAATCTCCGCCTGTTTTGTGCCGTATTCGAGCGTCTTAGCGTCATCCTGCTTCTTTCCCTTTTTACGGACTGCCTCCTGCAGGTCTTCGTCCTCCAAGAGACTCTTATTTTCCGTCTTCTCCTCCGGTGTCTGATACTGCCCGACAAGCACGCGCTTAAAATCATCTATCATTTCCTTTGGTCCGCCCTCACCAAGCTTCACACCCTGGTCGAGAAGAATAACCCTGTCACAGTACTTGGCAACACTGCTCAAATCGTGACTTACAAAGATAATGGTCTTGCCCATTTCCTTGAATTCTTCGAACTTGTGATAGCACTTAGCCTGGAAAAATACGTCACCTACCGACAACGCCTCGTCTACAATGAGAATCTCAGGGTCAATATTGATACCAACCGAAAACGCCAGACGGACAAACATACCGCTTGAGTATGTCTTTACCGGCTGCTTTACATAGTCGCCGATATCCGCAAAGTCAAGAATATCCTGCATTCTGGCATCAATCTCTGCCTCCGAAAAGCCATTCATTGTTCCGTTCAGATAGATATTCTCCAGACCTGTATATTCCATATTGAAGCCTGCACCAAGCTCTAACAGCGCAGAAATTCTGCCGTTTACAGACACATTCCCACTTGTCTGGTTCAGAACTCCGGTAATAATCTTTAAAATAGTTGACTTACCCGAACCGTTTGTTCCGATAATACCAACACACTCTCCCTTTTTTACATGAAAGCTCACATTAGAAAGGGCATATTTTTCATGATATTTCTTCTGCTTCGACAGTCCCAATGCTTCAAACATACGGTCACGCGGTCTGTCATACAGCTTATATATTTTGTTCACGTTCTCCACCGCAATCGCGATGTCCTCCCGTTCCTTACCCATAGCTAATAACCCTTTCCTTACAGTACATCAGCAAAATGTACCTTCAGTCTTCTGAAAATCAAAGCACCGATTCCAAAAAATACCACCGTTACAATCCAAAAATACATGGTAGAATAGAAATCCTGCCAGAACCAAGTCTTTTCAAACATCGCACTGCGGAAGCCATTTACAATATAAAATACCGGATTGACTTTCAAGATTCCCTGTAATACCGGTGAAACCGTAGAGATATCCCACATAATCGGTGTTGCCCACATACCAATCTGCAGCGCAATGTTGATAATCTGTGTCAAATCCCTGAAGAAAATAACGATTGCACAGGTGGAATAGGACAAAGCCAGTACAAATAAAAACATGCACAGACTATAATATGGCAGCTGAAGCAGATAAAGGTCCGGCTGATAACCCAGACAGAAATACAACACCAGCATAAAACAAACGAATACAATATGCGTAAACGTAGCCGAAATAATCTTGATAATCGGTATGATACTAATCTTAAATACTACCTTCTTAACCAGATAGCTGTATTCCATGAGCGCTGTCGTACCGCTGTTAATCGCCTCGGAAAAGAAAAACCATGGTACAAGCCCGGCAGTCAGCCAGATTACAAAAGGCGGTGTTACGGAACCTGCAAAGGTCTCCGCCTTTGCCTGCATAATATTGCCAAATACAAACCAATATAATCCAATGGTTACAACCGGCTGTGCAAATGCCCACACCTTACCAAGATAAGAGCCGGCAAAACGATTCTTGAAATCATTTTTAGCAAGCTTCCAGATTAACTTTCTGGAATCCCACAGTTCTGCCGGTAACGAAACAAGCCTGTCGTAGAAGCGATAAAATATTGCCACAGCTATTACGATAATCACACAGGCTATTACCTTTTTTATTAACTCCTCCTGCTGATTGGCAAGCGGATTATGATGCACCACAATAATTACCATGGCAATAAATGCCACCAGTCCCGCAATCAGCTTAACTGTCTCTTTCGATAAACCCTTTTTCATGAAACGATACCTTTTCTATCTTTTAAATTCCCTGATACCGCCCCACTTGGTATCCTTCTCAGAAAGCGTGAGCTCCATTCCCTCCGGAATCGGCCACTCTACACCAATGTCAGGGTCACTCCAAAGGAGTCCGCCCTCATCATTCGGATGATAGAAATCGGTACACTTATAGCAGAACTCTGCATAATCAGATAACACAAGAAAGCCGTGTGCAAAATTCTTCGGAATAAAGAACTGCTTCTTATTCTCCTCTGATAACAAAACGCCATACCACTGCCCAAAGGTCTTGGAGCCTTCACGAAGGTCAACGGCAACATCATAAACCTCGCCCTTGATTACGCGAACCAGCTTATCCTGCGGGAATTCCTTCTGGAAATGAAGTCCTCTTAAAACACCCTTCTTGGAAGCAGACTGATTGTCCTGAACAAATACCTCAGGAATTCCTGCTTCCTTATAATCGTTATAATTATAGGTTTCCATGAAATAACCTCTGTTATCCCCGAAAACGGTAGGCGTAATAACCTTTAATCCTTCTATTTCACAAGTTTCAACTGTAATCTTTCCCATGTTAAAAACCAATCCTTTCCGATTCACTAACTCTTTCGTTTGTTACCATTACGGTAACTTATAAATAATCCTGCTTACTTAGTAACCAAGATAGCTCACGTTTAAGTCTACATTTCCCTCAATACCTGCCACAGAGCCCTTAGAGGTATACTGCCACATGTCATAGCGATTCTCGTACAACGGTGTGTCTCTGTACTCTGCAAGCCAGATGGTATATTCTTCCAATTCTTCCACGTGCACCTTGTTATAATAGTAATATCTTCCGGAATAGACACCCGGTGTATATCCTTCATTCTTAATTGTCTTGCAGAAATACTTGCAGACTAACGTTCTGGTGTCTGCATCAATCAAATCTGCTCTGGCGGTTCCTCCGCCACCTTCGGTATCAATAAAAATCGGATAATCCAACTCCGCTCCGTCAAGCAATTCCAGCGTCATGGACGCCTCTTCTACCGCCTCAATCGGATTCGTTGCCTGAGAAAAGAAATAGACACCAACCTTAATACCCGCAGCCTTGGCTCCCTCAAGATTTGCCTTGAAGTAAGTGTCCTCTACCAATGCGCCGGACTGCATACCACGATAACCGCAACGGATAATCGCAAACTCAACCCCCTCTGCTGCAACCACATCCCAGTCAATCTCGCCCTGATACTTGGAAACATCAATACCAAGAGAAACTGCCCGATCCAGACTGTCCACATCCAGAAGCATTGTATGCTGTGTATCATCCTCGTCCTCTGCATCGATTACCTTTTTCTGCGCATCTTCGACAGAAGCGTCAATCTCCGCCTCAGAGCGGATTAAGTAAGAAATATCCTCAATCGCTGTATAGGATACAATCGCTTTTACCCGTGCCGTCAATGGTTCCTTAGGTACCGTAAAGCCCTCCGCCTCATGCATGGTTATCTCATAATCTCCGGGCTTCAAGTCGGAAATATAAACAATACCGTCCTTATCAAGATCCTGATAAGTTCCGATATCTGCCACATCAATCAGGAAATCATGACCTGCTATCGCTTTTCCGTCATCATCCACAATCTTGATACGAAGATCCTTTTCCACCGAAGTTACAAGCAGGGAAACCTTGTCTTCACCGTTTTCTTCCACAGTGGAAGCCTCCTGCCCTGTTTCTGTTACAATATTGACACTGCCCTCGTGATCAAAGAAATCCTCATCCTGAAGAAACGCAGAAAGACTTGAGCCGGTCACTCTGCCATCATCTTCCAAGTGCAGCGTTTGTTCTTCTACAGTATCTTCTGCCGATGCTGTCATATCCTTCGTTGTCGCAAGCTTATCATAATTCACAAATACAACAATCACACCAATCAGCAAAATAATACTTATCATGCAAATAAAAGTGAGTCGTTTTGTTTTAGAGTCCATTAGCAACCTCTACCAGATACTTACCGTAATCTGTCTTCATCAAAGGCTCAGCAAGCTTCAAAAGCTGCTCTTTGTCAATAAATCCTCTCTTGTATGCAATCTCTTCGATACAAGATACATATAGGCCCTGTCTCTTCTGAATCGCTGCCACAAAATCAGCAGCTGCAAGAAGCATATCATGATTGCCTGTATCAAGCCATGCAAAGCCTCTTCCCAGAGTCTCAACACTCAGAGTTCCTCTCTGCAGGTACTCATTGTTTACACTGGTAATCTCAATCTCACCGCGTGCAGAAGGCTTCACATTCTTCGCAATTTCTACTACATCATTGTCATAAAAATACAAGCCCGGAACTGCATAGTTAGACTTCGGGTTCGCAGGCTTCTCCTCGATGGAAAGAGCCTTGCCGTTCTCATCAAACTCTACTACACCGTATTCTCTCGGGTCTCTTACATAATAGCCAAAAATGGTTGCCCCCTTCTGACTCTCTGTTCTCTCCGCAGCACTGTAAAGCACCTTCGAAAAGCTCTGTCCATAGAAAATATTATCTCCAAGAACCAGCGCCACTGCATCGCTGCCGATAAACTTCTCACCAATAATAAAAGCATCTGCAAGTCCTCTTGGCTGTTCCTGAATCGCATATTCAAAACGCATGCCCAGCTGTGAACCATCTCCAAGCAATTCCTGAAATACCGGAAGATCTCTTGGCGTAGAGATAACCAGAATCTCTCTGATACCCACCAGCATCAATGTTGATAACGGGTAATAAATCATCGGCTTATCATATACCGGCATAATCTGCTTAGAAATTGCCTTGGTAAGCGGATATAATCTTGTTCCTGAACCACCTGCTAAAATAATTCCCTTCATGTCAAACGCTCCTTTTCTTCCCACTTTTGATACACCAAAGGGAACGTCTTTGCCACAGGCAACGGCGTCCCCAACGTGATGTCACATTTATTTATACATTTCTGCATAGTACTTCTGATAGTCGCCGCTTGTTACGTGCTCCATCCAGTCCTCATGCTCGAAGTACCACTTGATTGTTCTCTTAATGCCTTCCTTGAACATTGTCTCAGGCTCCCAGCCAATCTCAGCCTTAATCTTGTCCGGCGCGATGGCATATCTTCTGTCATGTCCCTTACGATCCTCCACATAGGTAATCAGATCCTTGGAAACCAATGCCTTTCTCGGATCAGAGTCATCCAGCATCTCCTGTAAGGTTTCAATGATAATCTCAATAATCTCAATATTCTGCTTCTCATTGTGACCGCCGACATTATAGGTTTCAAAGAGTCTTCCCTGCTCCTGTACCATGTCGATTGCCTTGGCATGATCCTCTACATATAACCAGTCACGAACGTTCTTACCATCTCCGTATACCGGAAGCTTCTTGCCGTGTAATGCATTGTTGATAATCAGCGGAATCAGCTTCTCAGGGAACTGATATGGTCCGTAGTTATTCGAACAGTTTGTAATATTTGCCGGGAACTTATAGGTATCCATATATGCCTTTACAAGCATATCAGAGGAAGCCTTACTTGCTGAATACGGGCTATGAGGATCATATGGTGTTGTCTCATAGAAATATTCTCCCTCGTTTTCCAAGGAACCATACACTTCGTCTGTGGAAACATGAAGGAACTTCTTGCCCTCCTGGAAGCTTCCGTCAGGCAGCTCCCAAGCCGCCTTGGCACAGTTAAGCATAACTGCCGTACCAAGTACATTAGTCTGTACAAATACCTCCGGATTACGGATGCTTCTGTCTACATGACTCTCTGCAGCAAAATGAACCACTCTGTCAATGTCATTCTCTGCAAAAATCTTTGCAATTGCTTCCTTATCCGTTATATCAGCCTTTACAAATGTATAATTATTTCTATCCTCAATATCCTTAAGATTCTCCAGGTTGCCTGCATAGGTCAGAACATCTACATTAATAATTCTGATATCATCACCATACTTCTTGAACATATAGTGAATGTAATTAGAACCAATAAAGCCTGCGCCTCCGGTTACCAAATAAGTTTTCATTCGGATTCTTACCTCCATAAATAATTTATTCAATACTTTATCATAATCCGAAAACGGAAATATTGCAAGTTAATAACCTAAATAGCTTAAATTCAGATCCACATTTCCGTTTATTCCGCTGATTTTTCCCTTGCAGGAATACTGCCACATATCGTATTTTCCGGCATAAGTCGGTGCTGCCGCATACTGTGCAAGCCAGATTTTATAGTTATTCAGTGTTCCCATATCAAGCATCTTTTCATACCAGGTTTTTGATGCATAGATACCTGCCTTGTAGCCGGCATTCTGCACTGTCTGGCAAAATGCGTTAACGACTGCGGTACGGGTAGCCTTATCGATTTTATCCGCTCTTCCGCCGCTTGCCTCCGTATCAATAAAGATAGGATAGGTCAGGTTGTAGCCCTGTGCAAGACTTACGGCAAGAGAAGCTTCCTTTACCGCCTCTACCTCATTGATTGCCTGAGAGAATACATAGATTCCCACCTTCAGACCGGCTGCTGTTGCACCCTTAATGTTACTATGGAAGTTCGGGTCAGTAATCAGTGCACCTGTTGATGAGCCTCTGTATGCACATCGGATAATCACATAGTCTACACCCGAGCTCTTTACCGCATTCCAGTCAATCCTGCCATTATGCTTGGAAACATCAATGCCAAAGGTAGAACCGTTTACGTTCGTCAGAATCGCGCCGTCAGAACCAAAGTTATAGGTTACGCCCTGAATAATCTGAGTTCCGGTTACCACCTTACCGTTCTTATCATAGAAGTAGGTTCTGCCGTTAATAGTCTGCCAGCCCTTGTATACATACTTTACTTCATTCTGAACATAGAACTCCTTTTCGGTAAAGTAATCTGCGTATACAGCCTCTACAAAGCTTCCGTTGCTCTTCTTGATGAAAATCTGTCTGCCGCTGTTATCTCTCAGCTTTGTTGAGGTATCAGTTGTTGCCGTGCTGTTAACCGTAACAACACAGATTGCCGTAGCATAGTTGCCTGTTGTAGCATCCTTTTCCTTAGTGGTTGCCGTAATCTTAACCGTTCCTACCGCCACACCGGTAACCACACCATTTTCATCAACCGTTGCTATATTCTTATCCGCAGTGGACCAGGTCACACCCTTATCAGATGCAAAGTTCTCAACCGTAGCTGTCAGGGTTGTCTTAGCCTTTACCGCAATAGAAACCGTCTCTTTATCAAGCTTAAGAAGCAGCGCCGCTGCCGGATTAATCTTAACCTCGGTTGTTGCCTTAATCTCCGTTTCCTTGCCGGAAGCATCCTTGATACCCTTTATCTGTCCGGTAATTGTTACCTTACCTTCCTTCACACCGGTAACCACACCTGTTTTCGGATCCACCGTTGCTATATTGGTATCTGAGCTGGACCAGGTAATTTCCGGGAAATTCTCGGTAATCGTTTGTGTACTGCCGTCATTCATCTTATACACAAGCTTAGACGGCTTTACTGTCAGCGTGCCGCGCACGTTGCAGGCATCGGCTGTTTTGGTAAGCTCCAGACTTCCGGAAGCTATCTGAACCTTTTCAACCGTAACCTCACAGGTCGCTGTAAAGGTTTCCGTTTTCTCCTCTACCTCTGTTTTTGCAAAGATATCTATACCGCTCTCCGCAGTCTCTTCCAGATGACCTTCTACATCAGAAGTCTTTGACTCTTCCTCGGTAGTCGCTGTTTCGCCTGAGCTTGCCTCCTCACCGCTATCCTCTGAGCTGCTTTCCTCAACCGACGAAGATTCCTCGGTTGACGGTTCCTCTGTGGAAGGCTCTACACTTGGCTCTTCCTCTATGGTCTTAGTCGTAATTGTCTTTCTGGTCACCGTATATGTAATCGTTGCCTTTCCGGCATCCTTTGCCGTAACCGTTCCATCCGCAACCGTTGCTACCTTTTCATCCGAAGACTTCCACGCTGTCGTATAGATATGCTCTGTCTTCGTATTGCCATCCTCGATCACTTCATTCTTAAAGGTTGAACCCTTCAGGGTGGCACTTGCGCCCGCAAAAAGCTTGAGCTCAGACTGATCCAATGTCACGTTTAATGTATCAAAGCTCATAATCGCCCTGCTTAAGGAAAGCTGCGCCGGGTCAGGGATGGAACTCTTGTCAATCTTCGTATAACCTTCCGAACCGCTTACCAGCGTCTTAGAGGACTCTACCCATTCCACGGTATCGGTCAGCTTCACCTCTTCCGTAATGGCATCTGCCTTAACCTCAGTATCCTCTACCGCAACGTTAACCTGAGACTCTGTCTTGACCTCGTCCTGTACGTTGATAACAACATACTCAACCTTGTCCTTAACCGTAACCTGCTGTGGTGTCGTCGGGAACTTATACTTATCGGTCGAAGTAATAACCGCATCAAACTTACCGGCATTGACACTTGTCGCATAGATAATACCATCCATATCGCTGTCTGTCAGAACCAACTGCTTACCCTTTGCATTCGTCAGCGTAACCTGAAAGGCTGTACCGGTAATCAGTGCGCCCGTTGTTGCATCGGTAAAACGAATCTTCAAATCTCTTTCCACGGAAGTAAAGCTGACACTGACCTTAGACTCCTGCTGTACCTGCTCCTGTTCCGTAGCAACCACTTCTTCTGCCTCAATCTCGGTATTTGCCTGCGCCATGATACTTGCCTCTGACATGACAAGAAGCCCGCTCTCGCCAACAATACCAACGTTGCTTAGCTCATCACCCACAGGTGCAATCGCCTGCAGCTGTTCTTCTATTTCATTCGAAGTATGAACCGTGGCAAGTGTAATCACAGCTACCACCAGGACAATCACACCTGTCATGGCAACAATGGCATCCATAGCCGAAAAATTACTGAATATATCCTTCACACGCTCCCACAGACTCAGGCCTTCTGCATCTGTAAAATAACCGTCCCCGTCATTATCGTCGTAATTCTCATCATATCCTTCATATCCGGTATCATAGCCCTCTTCATTATCGTACTCTGCGTAGAGGTACTCTTCCTCATCCCCGGCATACTCCTCGGACTCGTAGTATTCTTCGTCCTCATAATACTCGCCGTATTCCTCGGAATCAGCATACTCTTCCGATTCGTAGTATTCCTCTGAATCGTCATATTCTTCGGATTCGTAGTACTCCTCTGAATCGTCATATTCTTCGGATTCGTAGTACTCCTCTGAATCGTCATATT
>CAYLWP010000018.1:19127-25759 GCA_964387365.1 uncultured Roseburia sp.
CTTCGGATTCATAATACTCCTCCGACTCCTGATAATCAGCAGCGTAATAAGACTCATCCTCTGCATACGCCTGCTTTTCTTCATATGCTTCATCTGCATACTCCTCAGAGTCATCGTACTCTTCGGATTCGTAGTACTCCTCTGAATCATCATATTCTTCCGACTCATAGTAGGACTCGTCGTCTACCTCATAATCATTTGTATACTTAACGGCTTTTTTCGCCGGTTTTCTCTTATTGGTACCAAATAAACCGTAACCCTTTTTCTTTTTCATTTTCTCCTGTTCTCCCTCCCGAGAGCTTACTCTCAGGCTTATTTCCTCCCGATAACATATTGTATCAAGTATACCAAAGTTGGCAGGAGTGCACAACTAACTTTTTCTTATTTCCAAGTTTTACATTCAACAGATCAGAATATGCTCTTTTGACATCCTGCTCCTTTATGAATAAAACACCATAATCCCCATCATAATACATAAAATTCCGACCATTTTTCGCAGGGTCAGTTTTTCTCCAAATATCAGCCAGCTGAGCACCGGCACAAACACATTGCCCAACGACTCAATAACAGGACCATTCTTATAATCCACTCCGCTATAGGCATAGATACTCATCATCATGGATAAAAACAGCATTCCGTATCCGCCGATTACCCAGGGATTCAAATATTCGCGAATAACGGACGAATATTTTTTTAATGCGCTCTTTTTTAATAAAATCTGGGAAACAGATGCCACGCTGACAGACAACAGCATGCATAATAAATACCGATTAATCATCCTGTGCTCCTCCCTTGGCATCCAGATTCACAATTACCGTACCAAGAAGCACCAGCAGCACTCCTAACATATTGCGCAGGGTAATTCTGTCATGGAAAAACACCACCGCCCAAATCATGGACCACAGGATTGCCATTGAGCGGTTCGCATAGGCAACCGACAGTTCAAAACGCTTAATCATCTGCTGCCAGAATACCGCATATACCGCTAATATCACAAATTCCAAGCCAAAAAATAATAAAAACTTCATAGGCTCGTCCTTACTTGATGAGGCAAGCTTTGCCATAACACTTGATATGGTATATATCATAATAATCGCCTGTAACAGAATGATATTCTTAAGCGTTACACCTTTTTTCTCCATATTTCATGCATTCCTTCCCGGTATGTTTACATTCGAACTATACCATGATTTCGCACTGCTGCGCAAGTGCAGGTTGTCCGTGACAGGGAAATGTAGTACAATAAAGTGTCACTATATATTTTTACTCAGAAAGGACATTGTATGAAAAAATTTTTACCCGAAAAGATATCTGCCGGTATGCTTATCCATATCGCCATGCTATCTGTTATTGTAATTATTTTTGCTACCATAGCTGTTAAGCTTTTCACATGGGGCAATACAGAAGAAGAAATTCCCGTTGAAACGATAGATCTGAATATCTTTGACACAGAGCCTGAGGATTATTATTACACGGTCGATCCAAGTACACTTGAAAACTATACCGATGACGGCGAACTGACAGTTGTCATGTTAGGCGATGACAGCATAAAGGACTATTCCGACGGAAGCGGTATTCCGACACAGGTTGCAGAGAGTGCTGACGCAACCGTCCATACTGTCAGCTTTCCCAACATGACAATGGCTACAAAAAATATGGAATTTGACAGCGCCTACGGCGATGATGCCTTTTCCTTCTACTATACGGCACTGTGCATCTCCAAAAACAATTATGACTTTCTCCGTGCAGGACTTACCACCGCACAGTACGCAGATGAGAGCTGTGAAACAGCCATTTCTGCACTGGAAAGCATTGACTTTGATACCGTTGATATTCTGGTTCTGTCCTGCGGTGCGCAAGACTATCTTCGCAGCCACTCTCAGGTAAACAGTGTTTTCCCGGAGGTATATATCTCCAATGCCTATGTCGATTCTCTTATGCAAGGCATTGACTGGATACGCGCAGAGTATCCGCAGATTCAATTTGTTATCATGTCACCAACCTTCTGCTACTATGTGGAGGAAGATGGTTCCTACTCCAACTGTGATGTGAGAAGAAATGACGACAACGGCACACTTGCCGATTATATGATAGCTGCAAAGTCCGTCGCTGTTCAGAGAAACGCAACCCACCTGGATAACTACTGGGGCATTGATATCAATGCAGATACTGCAGAAAACTACTTAACAGACAGCACAACCTATCCGAATGCAGACGGCCGAAAGCTCATTGCAGATAAGCTTGCTAAGACGATTGATGAAAAGGTTTATTATAAAGCAAAATAGAATGTGAACCCTAAAGAGTTCCTTAAAACAAAGAGGTGACAAACGTCACCTCTTAACTATTATCTTTATTACTGTACCGGAACTACCGCATCTTTATATACAAGGGCAAATGTTGATGTTGACAAATCTGTTGTGAAGGTCAAGGTTGTGTCATCCACATCTTCATCTGCAAGGAAATTCACTACACCATTACCCAGCTGAATCAATGTAAACTGTCTTCCGGACTGCTGCACTGACTCAGGAAGCGTCATCTTATAAGTAAGAGGAGTTGCTGTTGACTTCACCATACCTCTTACGCTATTTACAGACATATTGTATGCTGTTACATAGGTATTGTCGCCAAGTACAATAGAAAATACTTCTAATGCAGCCTTGCCCTGCTGCTTACATACAATACTTGTACTCATTGTAAAATCCGGCTTCGCACTTACCATGGACACCGTACTCGTATAGTCAATAACTGGATAAGCCGGATTATATGCTACTGACAATGCATCTCTCGGCGCGATATCTTTAATCTTTGGCGATACTGTACTCTGTACAAGAGATATCATATAGTAATTGTCCATCCGGAATCTATATACTCCATTATAACTCTCCATAAACGCTGCAATGCTGTCTAAGCTGTCATATGGAACATTTCCAAAATTTCTGCTTACAATATTCATACCTTCAAACTCAAAAAGACATCCCTTGAAAACATTTGAAAATGCTGATGCATCTTCAATAAATGTACTAACCGGCATAGCCACCTTAAACAAATCCTTAAAACCAGAGAATGCCTCTGCACCAATAGATGTTACACCATTCTCAATTACGATGGAATAAACCGTTTTATTGTGCCACGGTCTGTTGCCAAGCGCATCCCTACTATACCCCGGAATTGCACCTGTTCCTGAAACAGTCAAAGTAGTATCCACTAACTTTGCAACCAAATCAGTCCCAATACCATCTGTATAGGTCCATTCCTCTTTACCACTTACCTTTTCCCAACGCGGACTGTTTGCAGCCATCGCTGTCACTGGTACAAGCAATGATACCATCATTGCCATTGCACAAAGCAAACTTAGTATTTTCTTCATACGTAAAAACTCCTTCCACTATACTCCCCCGCATAGTTCTTATGAATAATTTCTTCCAACTTCATAATACAATTCCACAATTTGTATGTCAATGTCTTTTATACAGTATATTTTGTACTTCACTTTGCAAACTGTAGCATGTCCTCATCCAAAAGTCCCTGTTCAAACATAACATCATAATAATTGTAATCCATATAAATGTAATATCCTCCGACAAAATCCTTCAGAAAATAATTCTGTTCCTCCATACTGCCACGCATCTCCTTGGCACAGGACAATACCACAAAGGCACAGTGCTCATTCCTTGCCTGAATCGCAATCTCCTCCGTATCATACACCTCTGCCTCCATAGCATCATATAAAGCACTGTTAAAATTCCAACGCTCCACAGTGATATTTCTTCCATACGGTGTAAAAATATCCCCTGTATACTGCCGCAAAAAGGGCAAGACCTCAGCCGGGAAAACAGCTATCGGCTTGTACATCTCCATTCGCACCGCATCCGCTACATCAATCACCACCTGCGGAATATGATATGCATTCGTTGCCTTAAAATGAATCGTATTCGTATATACCAGCTTACCGTTCATACAGATAATGAGAACCAGTAAAATACCTACCAATACCCTGCTGATAGTCTTCTTCATACGCATCAGTAAGCGAATACTCCCATAACAGAACAGCAATCCAATCGGCAGGCACCAGAATACACGGTAATAGATTTCCTCATCTATCTTCTGACCAATCCACGCATAAAGCGGACAGAAAAAAACAGCAACCAGAGCAACCGACAGGTATAATAAAACAGTCCGAATCCTTCTATCCCGTTCCACAATCCACAAAAATACCAATGCAATCAGAAATAAAAGCAGCAGGAGGCTTTTATTGTTATATAAAATCAAATTTTCAAAAACAATGGACATTACTTCCTTCATAGCCCACCTCCTAGCTAATCACAAGATAACAAAATGCAAGCACAATGCAGGGCAGACAGCATGCCCCCATGAGCAATACCGTTTTGGCACTCTTTTTCTGCCAGCCAATCAGTACCGCTGCAACGCCTACCACCGTAGGTATCAGCATAAACGAGACACTCGTAGCAAAAACCGCGGATACGATTACCTCAATAAACAGCATCCAGGTTCCAAGCCTTGGCTTTTTATCTCCAAGATAAATCAGGCAAAGCAACAATGCCGGAAGTATCACTCCAGCCATCAAGCCCTTACCCTGCCAGGTTCGCGTCATGATAAAGGTTTCGGCAGTATATAGAGAAACATTTCCAAACAGAAACCAGATAGAAAGAAAAATCAAAAATAACGGATGCCACTCCCTGCTTTTAGCAAGCAGGCGCTTCCCCAGCTGTCCATACGCGCAGTACATCAGCAACAGCCATATCGGTGCCAGCACGCTGTGTGAAATAATCGTCGGATGAATCCCACTGATTCTCGACATCCAGGCAATGTAGATTGGTGTCGGCGACAGAGCATGCCTTGCATCAAGCGGATAAATATAGCCCGTATAATTGTCTCTCAGATACATCGTATCAAAGGTATCTGTCATGACAGCCTGCGCCACATAATAGGAATCATCCCCGTCATAATATTCCAAAGCAACCGCTGCCACAAGCTGCGCTCCGATTAACAGAACTGCCACAACCCAGCCAAGTCTTGTCCACCCGGACATGCGTAAAAAGCCCTTCTTCCACCTGTTCCGAGAGGCAAACTCTTTCAGCAAATCACGCCCAAACCAGACAGACAGCCCCAGAATACCAAGCGTCACAAGACTATATACGATAACAACCTCTGTAAAGCTTCTTTCCAACAAAATAAAAGGAACAGAAACCAGCTCAAATACAGCAAAGCTCAAAAACCACCCGCAAAGATAAGTCATTGCAGGTGTTCTTTGAAAACGATTCATGTACTTAACCGGAACTATTCCCAGTAAAAAAGGTACTACCGTTACCAACAGAATAAGGATAGACCAATGTATAATCTGCACTTTTCCTACTCCTTCTTACATCAACCCTCTTACTACTTTTGTCCCAAGTATAAGGACAGCTCTGCCGCGATATGCTCTCCCAGCACCTTATAACCGGCATCCGTTGGATGAATATCATCTGTTAAGAAGTAATTATTTACCTCTGCAGAAGTACAATCCATAAATCCGGCACCATACAAATCAATTACATGGAATCCATTTTCTGCAGCCAGCTTACGTTGAATTTCCAAATAATCATTTAAGGTCGGCTGTGTAGTCACGTCCGAATATTCGCAAGTAACCTGCCTGCTGAGCGGATAGGTCAGCACAAAAATTACCTCTCTGTCTGCAAAATATCTCTTCATATGATTCATGAACTGACGAACCGCTCCGCAATATCCTGCTGTACTGACAGTATCATTAATGTTACCATATCTCTTTGGACCTGACTGTGGCACTGTCATGTAATCATTCACACCCAGATAAATAACATATACATCCGCATCAAAATATACATTATTATCTATGCTTTGTACTAGCGAATACTCATCACCACCATAGTTGGTATACATACGTCCCGCCTTACCATTTGTAATCAAGTCGCCAATCTGCAAATAACGATTAGCATATTCCACATAGGTAAGCTTTGTTCCATCCTCTGTAACGGAGGCCGTAATTCCCTCTGTAATACTGTCTCCGATAAACTGTACTGTTTTATCTGAGAAGTCATATGCATTATTGGCTAATATCTGCTGATCCAACTGATTAATCTTATTCACCTTATCCACAGAATTCGGAAGCTTATACACTTCATCCCTTGCTGCCTTTAAATTAGCCTGCAACTGTACTCTTGCCTGACGCTCGCCCTCTGACAACTGACTCACACTCACCTGCTGCTCAGGCTGTACCTCCGATACTGTTACTTCCGTCTGCTGTGTCTGAGAGGACTCTTCTGTAGCCTGCGACTCTGTCATCACCGCTTCCATATTCTCTGTTGCCGATTCTGTCTCTGTTACCTGCGTCGATGAACGTTCGATAATATCCTCTATCTGTTCTACCGGTACAATCTCTCCATCCTCGTTCTCTGTCCAGGTATATCCACAGCTAGGGCACTCATGTACCTCTCCCTGTTCCTTTGCATGGCTAAATACTGCACACCCCTGCAGGGTAAGCACCGTCAATACTAATAATATGCTAACTAATCTCTTTTTCATCTTTACCATCCTTATATATTAATCGGGTAGGAGGTAGATAATTATTTTATCTACCGACCTCCCACACCACCGTA
>CAYLWP010000019.1:0-25270 GCA_964387365.1 uncultured Roseburia sp.
CAAGCACGTACCACGATTCCCGGATGCTTCTTCTGTACTTCACTTGCAATGGATTCAATATCAGTACCGATAAAATCATCCATACATGGCACAAATAAAAATAGCACTTTTATCGATTTATCCTTACTAAGAAGCTCATCTGCTCCCTCTAAAATCAAATTGTCATATCCCGAAACAATATCTGCCGGTGTAATATAAAGATAAGAGGTTCTATCCTTATACCCATGCTGCATGGCACCTAACGCACCATGACGAAAACACGCGGACGGACAGATAAACATCTGATGACTTTCCGGTATTAAGGCTACGACTCTGATAATTCCCCAGCCGCCATGTCCCGGTGAGGAATACTGCAAGGTCTTTTCAAAACAATGATTTAAACACATTTCTCTAATTCATTCCTTTCGCATATATCCATAATTTTCCTTGCACATTCCTTGTAATCCTCTGCGATATCCGCATCCGGTAATGCTTCGATTACGGTCTGTCCCAAGTCCTCTGCTCTCTGTACTGCATCACTTCTTCTTATCTTCTGAATGACGGTATGGCCTTCTTCCTTTGCGAACTGCTTCACGATTTTATCCTCATTCTCAACCTTTCTCTCGTTCAGAAGGATACCGGAAACCTTTGCATATCCTCTGTTTTTAAAGTTATCTACCGCTCTTGAGATGTTGGAGGCTGCAAATAATGCCATCATTTCACCGCTGGTTACGATAAAAATATGCTCCGCATAGCCATCACGAATCGGCATGGCAAAGCCACCGCACACTACGTCTCCCAATACGTCATATAAAACAATATCCGGCTTATATACTTCAAAAGCATCTAACTCTTCGAGCTTCTGCAGTGCTGAAATGATACCAAGACCCGCACAGCCGATTCCCGGTGTCGGACCGCCTGCCTCCACACAAAGAATATCGTTAAAGCCCTTGAATACAATATCTTCTAACTCGACTCCGTCCGCTCCCTTTTCCCTGAGCTGGTCAAGAACGGTCGGAATCTTCACTCCTCCCATGACACATTTGGTAGAATCTGCCTTAGGGTCACACCCGATTTGCATAACGCGGTAGCCCATCCTACTAAGTGCTGCTGACAAATTAGATGTGGTGGTTGACTTTCCGATACCGCCCTTTCCGTAAATTGCAATTTTAACCATGATAAATCTCCTGTATATTTATTCAATTAACCGGTTTTATACGCTCTGACTAATTTGTATTAGTCGTTACTAACCTATGTGTAAAATAGAAGGTTAGAACCAGCTAACCTTCTTGATACTAACATAGCAATCTATTTTATGTCAATGCATTTTTGTTAAAATTTGGTATTTCTACTTGTCCGTTTCAACACCGACGCAATCGGTACAATCAGAAGCCCGGCAAAAAAATTACTGACTCCATGGATACAGTCATAGGGAAGTCCCGCAACAATCCATGCAACCATTCCCTCAAAGCTTAACCCAAACATAAGCGCCTGCGCCGGTGCATAAAGTGTTCCGAATAAAAATCCATGCAGCGCACATACAAGCATATATACAAGTCTGTTTGCTTTCTTGGGCAACAGCATCACGACTGCCCAAAGCACCGTCCATATATAGAGATACGGAATCCACCACATGGAAAATCCGGCAAACAGTCCGTTCAGCAGTACATAAACATAAATCGGATAAAGTGCCTTTTTGCGGAATGCAATGGTATATGCTATCGTCAAAGCACCCAGTAAATGAATATTGGGCAGGAATTCCATAAGCAGCTTGGAGCAGTACATAACTGCTCCAAGCATACCAAATAACGTAAGTTCTCTAGCATTCAGTTTCATTATTTTTCAACCTTGAAGGAATAGGTTTCTCCGGCAGTAATCGGGGTGACGTCAACTCCCGTAACGGCATATTCACCATTTACATAGAACGCCCAGTAGGTACCGTCTGTGTTAAAGTCTGCAAGAATACCGTTAACTTTTTTAACATACAGTCCGTACTGACCTTCGTCGCCTTCAATCAGCCCACACTCCAGCAATGCTTCTCCGATCATCTCTTTATCAGTATGAACCTCAAAGCTTGTCTTAGTTCCTTCCTTATCCGTTACGGTAAAGGTAAACTGTGTTTTACCTTCGCCCAATACGGTAGCTTCAGCAGAAACATCTGCATTGGTTGATGTCTCCTGTGAGGTTTTGTCATTACATCCGGTTGTAATCAATGCCATAGCCGCAATCAGCAACATACAAAGGATTAATGACACTCTTTGTCTTAATTGTGACAATCTTGTCATTTTCATTCGTTTATCTCCTTTATATTCTATTCCCTTATCAGCCGGCACTCGCGGCTCTCTTTTCAGATCTAAGGTTATGTGCTTACGGATATTTCGACTTAGCACTTTGCAAATCCACCTTCTCGGATTCCTCCAATGGTATTTCCCTAATCTGCGGCATTAGGTAGGATTTGCCGATTATAACGTGCATCACGGCGACGGGCTCGTACAGGACTTTCACCTGTTTCCCCACAAGCAACATTGCTATCATAATACGGATTATAGCTATCGTCAAGAACGAATCGCATCATAATTTTACGAAGTATTTAACTATCTTCTCGACAATTTTATATACCGGTCCCTCCAGCTCTTTTCTTGCGTTTTTTAGTTCCTTTCGTACCTCAATATGCTGCGGACAGTGCTGCTCGCACTTACCACACTCCACGCATTGCGATGCCGAGGTAGCATCCTTACGCACTAAGGTACACATCATATATTCAAATAATGCTCTGAATTTACCATCTGAAGCACAGGTATTATATGCTGAGAATATTCCCGGTATATCTACCTGCTTCGGACATGGCATACAGTATCTGCAGCCAGTGCAGCCCACCTTCATTTTTTCATTGATTACCGCTACTACTTCCTTCAGCAATGCTTCATCCTTTTCGGTTAATTCTCCCGCATAACAGTTAGATGCACTTTTCACATTTTCCTGTATCATTTCCAAGGAGTTCATACCAGAAAGCACACAGGTAACCTCCGGCTGATTCCATAGCCAGCGAAAAGCCCATTCCGCCGGAGTACGCTTGATTTCATAGTCTGCAAACCGTTTTCTTGCCTTATCAGGAAGGTTATTTACCAGTCTTCCGCCACGAAGCGGTTCCATGATAATAACAGGAATTCCCTTTGAGGCGGCATATTGCAGTCCTGTACGACCAGCCTGCGAATGTTCATCCAGATAATTATACTGAATCTGACAAAAATCCCAGTCATAAGCATCAAGCAACTGACAGAACATATCCGAATTTCCATGATAAGAAAATCCAATCTGACGAATGACACCGGATTCCTTTTTCTCCCGAATCCAATCCCCGATTCCTATACTCAGCAAACGCTCCCAAGTCTTTATATCGGATAACATATGCATCAGATAATAATCAATATAATCTGTCCGAAGTCTCTTTAATTCTTCCCCGAAGCACTGTTCTGCCTGCGCTCTGGATTTGATTAAGAAATGCGGAAGCTTGGTTGCAATATTGACTTTTTCACGAATCCCGTTTTTCTCAAATATTTTACCTACCGCTGTCTCATTACCGGGATAAACAAAGGCTGTATCATAGTAATTGATTCCTGCCTCGTAAGCTGCCATGATTTCACGTTCTGCCTTATCCATATCCACAATTCCCGCGGTCTGCGAAAAGCGCATGCAACCGTATCCAAGCACTGAAATCTTATTCCCGTATTTATCATTACGATACTGCATTTCCCACTCCTCCATCCATTTATACTTACTTTTGCCCTGTGCAGAAACAAGAGGTTCTCGCACAATTTGTACTCACCATTTGTGTTAATTATCTGAATTTTGTATGCATTATAACACAATTAACTGCGATTGACTATTACAGGATTATAAAAAATCCACGCAAAGAAACGGGATTACGTGCTTTCACACGTAACCCCGTTTATATACTTTCATAAATCCTTACAGAAATAAATTATTTCTTTCTGATTGTAATCTTATCAAGGTTTGGAGCCCACTCATCTACAGCACCGTTATCAAGCTTAATTGTGTTGCTACCCTTATTAAGCTTAATCTCAACAGTCTTCTTAGAAATGTCATTCCAATTATCATCAGAACAAGCAACCTTCGTTGCATTACCACTATTAACTGTCAGATAGAAGTTACGGTCACCCTTTAATAAGAAGTAAATATCTAAGTAATATGTTCCTGCAGAATCTGCGTCTACAGTGAATGTAACCTTACCGTTAGTCTTACCATCTCCACCGATGTTTCCTACAATCTTTCCGCCTGAAGCCTTGCTCTTATCAACAACCTCTGCTCCGCCTGCAATCTTTGCCTTCTCAGCTTCATAGGTCTTAGTTGAAGAGCTGCTTGAGCTTCCTGAGCTGTTGTACTTAACATTAGAGATGTAAGAACCATGCTGGATATAGTCATCATAGTTGCTTGATGTAATCTTCTTTCCTTTAATCTGAAGATTTGTAATAGTTACGTTCTTTACATAAGAATTAGCACCTTCAGAACCCTGGATAATTGCAGGATACTTGCTGTTATACTCTTCGAACTTACAGTTCTTTACAGTTACGCCATCAACAACTGCGCCCTTGTTTCCGCCACTGTTTCTGGTCCAGATAACGAATGGAGCTGCTCTAAACTGTCCGCCGCTTCCTGTATGTGTATTAAGCTTCTGTGTACGGATATTTTCAAATGTAATATTGTACCAGTCACCATCACCTGTATCATGAGCTACAGTAAATCCTCTGTATCCCTGGATAACGTCGATGTTCTTGAACTTGATGTTCTCAACTTTACCTCTTGCCTGCATACCAACCTTACATCCTGCACCACCGTGAGCAAATGCAACACCTGCTTCGATTGTGTAGTTCTTCATTGTGTAGTTGGAATCGCTTGCCTTTGGACAGAATACGTCATCACCACAAATACCTAAAGATTCTCCGATATATACATCCTGACAGGATACGAAGTCATATCCGTCTGTATGGATGAACTTGTAATCTGCTAATAACTTAACGTTCTTGATTGTGATGTTCTTAGATCTCTGTACACAGAATGTCCATCCTGCAGAGTCCTTAACTGTAACACCGTCCATAACGAATCCGTTTGCGCCGTCACCGTCAATGATACCCTTTCTGAAGTCATCCCAACCATCCTTGGAATTGTTACCGTTAGACTTTGCATCTACGAGTGCGATAGAGTTTCCGTCGATAACACCGCGTCCAACGATTGCGAAGTTCTTGGAATTCTTAATATCGATATCACGTCTACCCTGTCTTCCGTTTTCACCGGAATCATTCCATGTATAGTCGTTTCTGTTTCCGCTACCTCTTAAGAAAGCACCTTCTGCAAGGTAAAGTGTAACGTTATCTCTTCCATCGATGTAAACAATCTTGTAAACACCCTTAGGAACTACAACAGTACCGCCGCCCTTCTTGCTCATGTCATTGATAGCCTTCTGGATAGCAGAGGAAGCATTCTTCTTACCTGTCTTGTCTGCGTTGTAAGGAGAATCTGTTACTGTTACCTTATTCTTTACATCAAGATACTTGTCATAGTTTGGCTTAGGATCACATGCGATAACCATAAGCTTCTCTGAGCTGCCTACCTTAGCCTTCAGGATGATATATCTTGATCCTGCCTGCTTTAAGCTGAACTTGATTGTTGCGCCGGACTTGGATGCATCCATTCCGTAGCTGTGTGGGCTTAAGTCGTAACTACTGATGTTACCGCCCTTAGATTTAATTTCGAAAGAAGCTGTTCCTTCATATGCAAGATGAGCATAGGAGAACTCTCCGCCTCTTCCCTCGAAATATGTTACTACATCAACGCTCTTACCATCAACCTTTAATGAGAAATCATCACTGGTCTTTTCATAAGAAGCCTTGTCGTACGCATTAAAATAGCTGGCTGCTTCAACGTTCAAGCTGTTGCCGGCAAAAACGGTTGCGGCTACTACTAATGCTGTCGTCACTACTTTGGTCAATAAGCCTTTTAAACCCTTCATAAAACCTCCATAATTTCTAAAACTTTCCTTGGTTACATAATAGTTATACCGCAAAGTTGCCCAATTTGGATATGTTCTATTTACGGGTTTTTATGTACTTTTTTTGGTTCGTAACATTTTTTTCATACTTTTTTCACATATTTTTTCCCAAATGCCAAATTATGCACAATACACGTTGTGTATTTTGTACAATGTGCACTAAGTATTTTAAGTCAATAAACAGTTAATATGGAAAATTGTACAAATTAACTGTTAATTATCTCTGCCGGGAAAGTGCCACTACGCACTCCACATGGTCTGTCCAGCCAAACATATCAACCGGCCATGCCTCCTGTGCCTGATAGCCCTGTTTCCTAAACCAGCCAAGGTCACGCCCCAAGGTCTCCGGGTTACAGGAAACATACACCACTCTTTCCGGTGCAAGACTTCCTACTGCACTGATTAATTCCTCGGTACTGCCGCTTCTTGGTGGGTCCATGATAACTACATCTGCTTTTTCATTATTATATGACATCTGTGTCATATATTCTGTTGCATCTGCTGCCACGAAACGAATATTGTCTATCTTATTACGCTTTGCATTCGCCTTGGCATCCCTTACCGCATCCTTATTCAGTTCGATACCAAGAACTCTGCCTGCCTTGGAAGCCAGCGCCATACCGATTGTTCCGATACCGCAATAAGCGTCAATGACTGTTTCTTTTCCTGTTAAAGCAGCTGCCTGAATCGCCTTCTTATATAACACCTGTGTCTGCGCCGTATTCACCTGATAGAAGGAATTCGGCGAAATACGGAATCTTAATCCGCACAAGACATCCTCAATAAATCCCTCTCCATATAACGGCTTATTCTTGTCTCCCAATACAAAGGTCGTATCAAGAGAATTGATATTCTGCACAATGGTCGTAATCTCCGGATGTCTCTTCCTGAGCTCCGCAACAAAGTTATTCTTGTGCGGGAACTCCGGCACTGCCGTTACCAGCACCACCATAATCTGTTTTGTAGACATTCCCTTGCGAATCAGGATGTGGCGCATCAGTCCGCGTCCTGTATCTTCGTTATATACCCAAAGCTTAAAGCTCTTAATCAGCTCCGTTACCGTCTTTATTATTGCGGACGCCTGTGCATCCTCAATGAGACAGTCCTGTATCGGCACAAGGTTATGCGTTCCCTGCGCATAGGTTCCCGCAATAACTTCTTCCTTCACTCTGCCGAACACAGCATGTACCTTATTACGATAATGAAAGGGATAATACATACCGGCAACATCATTCACCTTACAAAATCTTCCGATATGCTTTTCCACTAACTTTTTCTTTTCAATCAGTTCTTCCTCGTAGCTTGTCTGTCCCATATGACAGGCACCGCATTTTGCCACATACGGGCATTTTTCTTTTATCATAATCTCACCTATACCTTACTTCTCATGCTGAACCTGGAAAATGTAAAACTTAAGATAGTATGACTCATCCGCACTCCATAAAATCGGGTGGTCAGGAGCCTGCGTCTTAAACTCTACCTGACGAAGTCTGCAGCGTACACTTTTTGCCGCCTGCGCAATTGTCTGTGTAAATAACTCATAGTCCATAAAATGCGAACAGGAGCAGGTAGCAAGAAAACCGCCATCCTTCACCAGCTTCATACCGCGCATATTGATTTCGCGATATCCCTTTGTTGCATTCTTAATCGAATTTCTGGACTTGGTAAAAGCGGGCGGGTCTAAGATAACGACATCAAACTTTTCTCCCTGCTCCTCAAGCTTCGGCAACAGATCAAATACATCAGCACACTCAAACTTTACCGTATCCTCCAGGCCATTCAGCCTTGCGTTCAGCCGCGCCTGCTCTACCGCAAGCTCGGACGCATCAACTCCAAGTACACTCTTTGCCCCTGCAATTCCTGCATTCAGCGCAAACGAGCCTGTATGCGTAAAGCAGTCAAGCACCCTTGCATCCTTACAGAATCTGTGCATCGCAAGACGGTTGTACTTCTGATCCAGGAAAAAGCCCGTTTTCTGACCATCCCTGACATCAACCATATACTTAACGCCGTTTTCGATAATCTCCACATTCGTATCAAACTCTTCACCAAGAAAGCCCTTGAATCGCTCCATCCCTTCCTGCAGACGAACCTTGGCGTCGCTTCGCTCATACACGCCGCGAATGGTAATACCATCCTCTGCAAGCACTTCCTTTAACGCCTGCACAATCGTTGGCTTCAGCCTGTCAATGCCAAGCGCCAGTGACTCTACAACCAGCACATCCGAAAACTTATCTATTACAATTCCCGGCAGGAAGTCTGCTTCTCCAAAAATAATTCGGCAGCTGCCTGTATCAACTACCTTCTTGCGGTAATCCCATGCCGCCTGCACACGTCTGCGGATAAATGCCTCATCAATCAGCTGCTCCTTATCCCTTGTCATCATACGTACCCGAATCTTGGAGTTCTGATTAATAAAACCTCTTCCCAGCATATATCCGTCAAAATCGTGAACCATCACAATATCACCGTTATGAAAGGTTCCCACAATGGTATCAATCTCATTATCATATATCCAGAGCCCACCGGCCTTAAAGCTTCTTCCCTCGCCTTTTTTCAGTGTTACGATTGCTTCACTCATTATTATCTCCTTTGCTTCCAAACAAAAACTGCCTATGCGTTTTTCATAATAACACATAAGCAGTCAAATATCCAGTCAATGCAGGCTATCCTGCCAGACCAATCTGTATTAATTTATTCGTTTCGGCAAACTGCTGTTTTTGCCTCGTTCCGTCTGCCATTCTGTTTGTTGCCGCACCAAGAATGACACTGATGACTGTTTTTTCTCCCTTTCTTGCCACGGATACAAAGCATAGCCCGGAGGAGCTTGCTGAACCTGTTTTTCCGCCGATTGCATACGGATTATAATATTCACCCTCCTTAATCAGTGCATTCGTTGTTTCCAGCTTCCTCTCTGCTGTCAGATTGGTTGCCGGTATCACCGCCTCTTTCATACTGATTATGGTCTCAAAAACAGGATACTTCATCGCTTCCTTTGTAATCAGAAACAGGCTGTATGCATTGGAATAATGATTCGCTTCCGGATATCCCGACGTATTAACAAAGTTCGTTTCCGTACAGCCAAGTCCGGCTGCTCTTGCATTCATCATTGCAACAAATTGATCTACACTTCCTGCTACCAGCTCTGCCAGAACATTGCAGGCATGGCAATCGGACTCCATCATCACACACTGCAGCAGTGTGAGAACATTCATTACCTCTCCTGCCTTCAAACGCGGTTTTACATGACTTGCATCGCCCGGAACGCCTGCAAGTGCCGTAGGCGATACCATAACCGGTGTGTCCAGTGATATCTGTCCTGCCGCAATAGCGTCCATAACAAGTAGTACTGTCATTATTTTTGTCGTACTGGCAGGTGCAAGTCTGTCTGTTGCATTCTGCGCATAAATCACTGCTCCGCTGTCCGCATTTCCTACAAGCGCCGCCTTTGCATCTACACTGGTGAGCTTATATGCCTGCGTACCGGTACTTGTCGACAGTGCCTTTCCGTACATATAAAAAATCGTACCGTTAATATTTACCTGAAAATATCCGTTGTCCGTTACGCCTGTGACCTGTACCGGAATGTCTCCCGGAAATACAGCTGCAATAGTTGTCGGATCAGGCTTTGAAAAAACCTCTGCACCTTTTCCCGTATACAACACACCTGCCGTCGGTGTAACGGTATATTCTGCCGCATATGTTTTGTTTCCTCCCAAAAACAAAACCAAAATCATTGCAAAAAATAACCCTTTGATACCCCTTATGTACTTCAATTCATATCCTCCCTTGTAACTTATACTCTTCTCTTTTCCCTTGTTGAATGATTACCCAAACAGTTCATCCAGATATCTCAGATACTGTTTCATAACCGTACTGTCTGAAAATTCCCTTAACGCTTCTGCACAGGAACGATAATACCACGCCTGTTTTTCCTTATTGCTCTGGTTAAACTTCTGCCAGATACTGTCACCCTTCTGCCGCCACTCGCGTACCAGTGACTCTGCATTTGCCGCCTTATCGGCAAGCACAATAACCTTTACTTCATGAGAGGCTGTCTGCAAATGCTGTATTGTTTCCTGCTTGCGAAGCTCCCAGGTATCCTTGGCGGGAATTCCCGGCCTCTTATCCTCTGATTCCGCCGCAATATAATCTGCTACGGTCTGCCCGAATTCCCTTTCGATATCCTCCTGCGTAACCTCTGTATCCTCTACGGTATCGTGCAGAATCACCGCTGTCAGAAGCTCCTGATCCGTTGTCAGCTCCATGGCATAGTTCATCGCTGTGATAATATGCGTAAAATACGGTATCTTTGTTCCCTTTCGTACCTGCTTTTTATGAGCCTTTGCAGAAAAAGCATAGGCCTTTGCCAGAGTGCCGTCAAGCCCATTTACAACGGGAAATAACGGAAGCTTCCCTTCCCTGATTGCCGTATCCTTTCTTATCCACGATTCCTCCGGATTAACGGATACATTATCCACACATTCTTCTTCATCATATCCACATACGGGGATTACATCATCCTTCATACCACAGTAACACGGGCATCCTCTGCCGCATACCTGTTCCTCACGACAGACATTTAATACACTATGTACCGCCCTACAGTAAAAATCTCCGTTCATCTGGTGCACCTCATTACTCTTTTTTCTGCACGTTCTATTTATCTTTTCTGACAAACTCAATAATCCAGCCTGTTGTTGTCTTTCCATCTTCATTTTTATAGGAACCGTAGTCCGGTTCGCAGCCAAAGGTCACGCCCTGTTCTGCCTTGATATCGGCAATCACCTCATTCAAAATACTTTCCATCTTGGTGCTTTCCGAACCTACGGCAGCATTCTTATATACCGTGCTGAATTCCTTATAGTCATAACGAATGGCACGATTCAACGTAACCTTCAGCTCCTCCTGCGTTCTTACAGGCCCCCAGAAGCTGTTTTCAAGATAGTCATTACGATAGTTAACCAGGTAATTTTTCATGGTTACTGCGGCTACCTTACTATCTTCCTTCGCTTTCTTTTCGTATACCTCTTTCAACGTAAGACCGCTATCCTCTAAAATGCAATTTTCCACAACCGCATTTCCCATAAGATAGGAATCCAGATATTTGATATAGGTATTGGCATCCATATCCTCTATCTCATCGACTGTAAAGCCTCGAAGCTCTGAGTTCTTATAAAAAGAAAAGGTTCCGCTTGTCAGTCTTGCGATATCATCTGCCTGATAAGCCTTTAAAGCACTCTTGTCATCCTGTTTCTTAAGGCCGTACCCCGGAATGTAATATGTTCCTTCCAGCTCTATCCGGTACCAGCCGTTTGATGTAATTCCCGTTACCTCGACCGGAAAGTTTTCACTAATTCCGGTAACAATCAGTCCCATTAAATCCGGCGTTGCATATACAACCGTTTTATCATTCGCATACATCACCGCCTGATATGCCGTAACGGTATACCCCGGCTCTGCATAAACTCTGCTGCTTCCTGCTCCGACCAGAAGTACGCCTGTCAGTATCGCTGCTGCTACCTTTTCCAATCCCTTTTTTCTCATGCTGTCTTCCCCTTTCTGATGTGCATTATGCAATTTGCCGGACTCCTAAATCCTACTTCCAGAGTCCTACTCTGTCCTGTGGTGCCACATACATACCGTCCGTTTCTGCAATGTCATAGGTTTCATAAAACGCATCACACGAACTTAAAGATGCATTTACCCTGACCTTATTCGGCGCGTGCGTATCATTACTCAGCAGATACATCTGGTAAGAAACCGTTTCTTCACTTGCCCAGATATATGCCAGCTGTGTGAAAGCCTCCTCCAACGCCTCCGAATCTCCGTCCAAAATAGAAGTGATACAGGTTATGGCACCCAGGTCTGCAATATTCTCTGACAAAGTAAGAGAACCGTTGACCTTCATACCTGCAACCTCATATTTTTCATAATAGCTTACGATAGACCGGGAAAGCTCCTCATATTTCTGAAGCTCCTCCTTCGTCCACCATACGTTATAGTTACCGTATTCATCATACAAAGCTCCGCTGGCATCAAAGGCATGACTAATCTCATGTGCGATGACATAGCCGATACCGCCAAGATTACTTGCCTCTGTTTTTTCCGAATCATAAAACGGTGCCTGAAGCATCGCTGCCGGGAATACGATTTCATTATTGCCCGGGTCATAATATGCGTTTACCGTCTGCGGAGTCATACTCCAGGTGGTTCTGTCTACCTCCTGATTCAGCTTCTGTAAGCTGTCCTCAATAGATACATTCATATCGACAAGCAGGTTTGATAAAAGACTTCCTCCTTCGGAAACCGGTGTTACCTGCATCATTTCCATGCTTTCCGGCCATACATCCGGATAACCGATTTTCACCTGCATGGTATCCAGCTTTCTGATTGCCTTTTCTCTGGTCTCCTCACTCATCCATTCCTGTCGGGCAATGATATCCTTATAGGCTTCCTTAATCTTGACAATCATAGCCTCTACATCTTCCTTGCTATCCTCGGAAAAGAACTTTTCCACATAAATTTTTCCGAAGTCCCACGGAAGCATATCCTGTGTCAGCTGCATCCAGGTTTGCTCATCATCTGCCAAAGCAGCAACGCCATGCATCCGGTTATCCAGTTCCATTGCCAGCCTTGCATAATTCTCTGTTGAATATTCCGCACAGTCATTGAGCATTACAAATGTAGAGAAATCCTTTAAAACCTCAAGGTTTTCCTCTACCAACAGCTCATTTACCTTTTTTGCCTGTTCTACGTCCAATACGACATAGCTGCCTGCTTCGTCAATTCTTAATGTTTCCAGCATCTTCTCTATATCTACATTACTGTAAAGCTCCTGCAATTCCTCTGTTGTAAAAACATTATAGGTGACTGCCGGATTATAATACTCCTCCATCGGTAAGGTACTTGCACAGATATCACGGAGCAGTACATCTATCTTGCTTACCGCCTGCATTGCTTCCTGCGCAGACATACCGAACTCGCAAAACATATCGTTCATGTACTCATAATAAATGTCTACATATTCCTGCATCTGCGGATTCTCCAGATATTCCTTACCAATCAGGGTATCAGCATAGATTAAGTACACGGAATTGGCATTGGAATCTGCCATATCCTGTTCAATATAATATCCGCCAATTACACTGCTGAACCCAAATTCTCCGCTTAACTGAGCCAGCGCATCTACATACTCATCAATGCTGTCAGCCTTTCGTATGGTATCAAGATGAGGCTGCAACGGGCCAAGTCCGGTTGCATTTCTGTTCTCCATATTGCTGACGCATTCGTACATATCCTTAATTATCTGTTCCGAAGTACCTTTTTCATAAACCGTGTCACTTTTTGCCAGCTCACGAATAATTTTTTCCATATCCTCATTCGCAACTGCCATCAGCTCTCCGAACCAGGTCCACTGTGCATCCGTTTCCCCGATTTCTATTCGTTCCAGAATATCATGATTGACATATTCATAAAAGTCATCCTGATATCGTACGTTTCCTGTATTCTTTTGTATCTCATCAACTACCTCCAGCTTTAATTCTCCGCCTGAGGCATGATTTAAAGAGTAAAGTAAGGGGCCTAAAACACCACAGCCTGTAAGCTGAATGGTCATCACTCCAACGAGTAACAATGTAATTAGCTTCTTCTTCATTCATGCAACTCCATTTCTTCACTTTCCCTCTTACATATTTTATACTAAAAAAGAGCAAAGTACAACTCAATACTATACTTATATAATAAGTTTTCTGATTATTTATGACAACCTGTTGAACACACATAACATGTCATATTTATGTAATAGTTACAAAGATTTTGTGTGATATTACCCATAGCAGATTACGTAAACCTATGTTATACTGATTATGTTATATCGGATATGGAAATTAACGGTAAGCATTTTCCACGAACCCTTTAGGGAAGCCGAACGACACAACTAACATACTACTTTACAT
Organism: uncultured Roseburia sp.; assembly: GCA_964387365.1. Taxonomy (GTDB): domain Bacteria; phylum Bacillota; class Clostridia; order Lachnospirales; family Lachnospiraceae; genus COE1. Next base: position 14,005 of record CAYLWP010000019.1, read on the forward strand.
TTATACTTGAATTATTACTAGATTTTTACGGCTTTAGCTTGCATGGTATTGACATCAAGGAATGACATCAGGGTAGACATCTGGGAATGGCATCAGTTAAGACAGCTTGGGAATTGACATCAGGTAATGACATCATGTGCAGACATCTGTAGTGGCAACTTGAACAGACATCAGGACAGACATCAATGGAAATGCGACCTTATCGCCATATTATAACACTAAAGCTCCTGTTTACAGGAGCTTTTTTTATGTCTTCTTTCTCTTATTTCTATTTTTGAACAAAAATTAATGATTATTTTCGTCATTCCAAACAAACTTACAACAATTTACATAATTCTAGTTTTTTGCTCTTGAAATTGTGCAAATAATTAGGTATTATTTAGAAAGTCACTACTAAATTCCCCAGGTGACAAGAAATAGGAGGTTCCCCAATGAAAGAAATTACATTTAATACTCTTCAGAATGATTTCGACGCACTCTGCGAACAGGTAAATCAGGATAAGGAGGCAATTACTTTAACATTAAAAAGTAATCGCAAGGTTTACATAATGTCGGAAGAAAACTATGACAATATCGAGCGTTTTGTCATTACGAGTTTTTCCCCAAAAACACTTTCTTCTTATATGTAAGCTCTGGAAATGAAAGAACATGAATAAAACCGGCAGGAGTCATGGGAGTCTCCTGCCGATTTTATTTCCACTCTGTCTTTGCTCCGGACAATCCCGGTCTTGCACTAACTTCATCACGATAGCATACAGTATAGAGAAGTGCCGTAAGGATAAACGCAACCATCACGTCAAGCATGGAATGCTGCTTCAGCAATACGGTAGAGCAGATAATACCGGCACCCAGAAGTAACAGAGCTGCCTTCAATACCCTACGCTTCCGTAACAGCTTGGTTCTCCATACCGTAATCATAACCGCAAGGGAGTTATATACATGAATACTCGGCAACACGTTCGTTGACGTATCTATCAGGTAGAGCTTCTTTACCAAATCCACAAACACGTTATCTCTTGCAAACGTCTTTGGTCTTAAATGATGACCATTCGGAAACACTGCCGAAATAATCAAAAAGATTGTCATTCCTGCAATTAAAAATGCTATCAGCCGGTTACCCTCTTCCTGATCCTTAATTCCAAAATAAATAACTGCAACAGCCACATAAGCAAACCATAATAAATATGGAATAATAAAATACTCACAAAACGGAATATAGGCATCAATCCCAAAACGAATCTCGTAATAGGATGTATTTCTCTGTTCCAGATAAAAAAAAGCAGCCACATAAACGATGCAGTAAACAGCCATAATCGTAAGTGCTTTATTCTTACTTATAAATTCTCTCAATGATTTTTTCATGTTGTCCCCTCTTTTCCTTTGAGGATTAATTATAGGTTATGTGCACTTTAATGTCAACCTCGACCAATATATTTAAGAATTTTTTTAAAAACCGCACCCTCAATGCACACAAATACGAATATATTTCTGTGCAAATCTTCCTAAGTCTGAATAGTCACCAATTTTACCTCTCACTTTTACACCTAGATTTTACATTTTTTCCACACATTATACATTGAGTTTATAAAAAATTTATAGTAAAATAATATTCGGAATTAGGAAATAAGTACCAAGAAAGGTTATGAGATTCAGATGAAATTTGATATGCACTGTCACACGATGGAAGGTTCTATTGACGGAAAGATTCCGGTATTTGATTATATGAAAACGTTAAAGGATAAAGGCTTTGACGGTATGCTCGTTACCGACCACAACTCCTATAACGGTTTTCGCAAATATCGCGATGCTCACAAAGACATGTTATCCGACTTTGTAGTTCTTAAGGGAATCGAGTATGATACCATTGATGCCGGTCATATATTAATTATTATGCCGGAAAATGTAAAGTTACGACTGTTAGAATGCCGTGGACTTCCTGTGAAGCTTCTTCAGGACATTGTTCATTTACATGGCGGAATCCTCGGACCTGCTCATCCCTGCGGAGAGCGTCATCTGAGCATTACCCAGACCCACGTTTTTAAGAAACATCCTGAAATCATGAAGAAGTTTGATTTCGTCGAAGGATATAATTCCTGTGAGTCTAAAGAATCCAACCAACAGGCGAACGCACTTGCAGCAGAGTACAATCTTCCTACCTTTGGCGGAAGTGATTCTCATCATCTTAACTGCGTAGGTACTGCATATACAGAGATATCGGAACCGATACTTAAGGAATCAGATTTAATCTCCTGCGTAAAACGCCGGGTTCCTCTTGTTGCCGGTGGTTCCTATTATACCGGAACCGTAAAACAGAGAATTGGAATTTTCAATCATGTATTAGTTGAATCCTTCTGGTTCTATAATCATTTTGCAAGCTTTGCACGTTCACACAGAAGAAAGTTAGCTTTACAGCTCCTTCATTAATAATGGTGTTCGGTAGCTATCATAACGCTTACTGCATTTCGAACACTTTCCTAACGAATAAAAAGGATGTTATCCATTTCGGGTAACATCCTTTATTTTGTGCGCCCGGCGGCGCATGGATTACGGGCTTACCGGAAGCGTTGCCGGCTGCATAACTGCAGGCATCATAGCCTGAAGCATGGCAAGGTCATATTTATATACCAAGGCATATGTTGAGGTCGGAAAATAGGTTTCAAATGTAACAGTTGCACTATTATTATCCAGGTCATCCAGATAATAAAGCCGTCCGTCCGGTCCAAACTCAATCAAACGATACTGTCTTGCCATAATCTGATCCTTCGGCTGTAAAGTTAAGACATATTTTTTCATGTCATTTGTTCCATAGATAATTCCATTCTGATTAGACAAGGCCATATTATAAGTACACAAATAAGTATAGTCACCAAGGAAGTAGGAAATATACTCCATAAATGCACTTCCCTGCAAGCGTTGTTGTGCTGTCATAGTTGTTAATACACCTAAGTCATTCTCAGGTGAAATCTTGCATAACGGCGTAAAAGTCATATCTTTTGTTGTGTCCTTCTTGCTGTTCCAAGGTGCCGATTCGTCCTGTGCGGAATAAACATATTTCAGATACGGATAAGCTTTCTCTCTAAACTGTTGTGCCATTCCATACGAATCCATGATAAACATACACTGTGTCGCATGCGGTGCATTAGCCGCAATACTGTCGAGGCTTGTATATGCAATGGTGTTAAACTGCTTTACAACAGGAATGGAACCGCTTACTCTGAAAATTACATTACTGTTTACATTGGCAAAGGATGTATTGTCCTTAATAAAGGTAGTGGCAGGAATATTAACCTTTTTGATATTTATCTTATCTGCAAAAGCATAGCTTCCAACCTCTGTGATTCCCGATGCAATGGAAACCGTATGAAAATCAAGATAATGCCACGGACGCATCGTGTAGGAAGCCGGTGTATAGTCAGGAATCGCTCCCGTACCCTCTATATATAAGGTTCCGTAAAACTCTCTTACAGTAATTGATGTTCCTGTAATCCTCATAACTCCGTTTGCATCTGTTGTCCACCCTCCCAGGTCCGCCTTTACCGTAGTTACCGGACACAGACCAAGCAGCAATGCAAAGCATAACATGCCTACCATCATCTTTTTCTTTAATCTCTTCATAACCATTCCTCCCTTCCACTACTCTGAAAGCTCATGCTCTATCTGTAACCTGCTGGTATGCATACTCATCAGTTTTTCTCTGTATTCCTCATCCATAACTACCTGCTCCAGCGTATCCATATCGCCTTCCTCCAGCAGTGTTTTCAGCAATTCATTATATCTTCTGATTATTTTTCGCTCCAGCTCTTCCATCTCATTACATTCATTTTTCATTGCCACGCCTCCCTTTTAGAATTATATAATTATTTTACCATATTGTTTGAATATTCTCTACCATTATCTAAAAGTAAAAACAAAAGGATGGCCTTTATACCATCCTTCTATCCTAATTACTTATACTAATCGATACTGTTTCTTCTTTACCTGTCCCGCATGCAGCTCTGATACAAACTCCTGCTTCATTGCCTCAAAATCCATTACCGACATACTGATGCATGCCAGATTAGTCAGCCCATAGCGCTTCGGCGTCTGAATCATTTCCTCCTTGCCGCAGTCCTCACATCTCGTTGAATGAAAACTAAGATTACCGCAGGTTGAACAGTAATACATGTAACGCTTACTAATCTTTTTCATACTCATAAGTATTCCCCCTTATTCACTTATATCCCCTTTTCCCTAACCAAAAGCAAATTCTTATCCTTTTGGTTAAGTTTATTTTATCACATCAATTAGAATAATTCTATAATAATTGTGGAAAAAAACGGACCTTATCGGCCCGTTTTCCTTATTTTTTACTCTGTTCATAAAAAAACTTAGTCAGATTCTGAAGACAGCGAATCAATACTCTCATCTCATCCTCTTCCAAATCCTTTATAATAGAATATATCATACGTCTGTGAAAATCTCTGTGGTGAAAAAATGCTTTCCTTCCCTTTTCCGTAAGCCTTACAAAAACAACTCTCTTGTCTTTGTTACTACGTTCTCTGACAAGATACCCCTTGTCCTCAAGACCGCTCACATTGGTAGTTAAGGTACCTACTGTAATATTCAATTTCTTCGCAATCAAAGACATTCTTCTTGGCTCCTCGATGCCGATTGCCTCTATGATGTGCATGTCATTATTGGAAATATCCTTAAACTCCTCAGTAATAACAGCGTCTGCCTCGATATCCATTACATTATGAAATAAATTTACCAGTAGCTCATCTAAGGTGCGGCTCGTAGTCTTCTCCATGTTTTCACCAACTTTTCCTAATTCCAGATTAGAACACACGCTCCATATGTAAGTCCTGCGCCAAATCCGGAAAGAACGATTTTTTCTCCCTTGTGCAGCTTTCCTGCTCTGTTCAGCTCATCCAGAAGAACAGGTACTGTTGCCGATGACATATTACCGACTCTTTCAAGATTCATCGGGAACTTAGACATATCAACCTTTAATCTCTTCGCAACCGATTCTATAATACGAACATTAGCCTGATGGATTACAAAATGGTCAATGTCATCAACACTTAAATCAGCCTTCTCCAATGCATCTAAGATACATACCGGAACCTGCTTGACAGCAAACTTATAAACCTCCTGACCATTCATATAAACGTAGTCATTCTCTTCCCCGATTGGCTCGGCTATATACGGGTTTACAAGCTTTCTCTCCTGACAGCTGAGCACCATACCTCTTGAGCCGTCAGAACCCTGAGATATACTGATAATTCCTGCCTTTTCTGCTGTATCTTCAAACGCCTCTACAAAGGCTGCGCCTGCACCGTCACCGAATAATACACAGGTACCACGATCTGTCCAGTCAACAATCTTAGATAAAACCTCTGCGCCGACAACCAGTGCATTTCTGTAAAGTCCTGTCTGCAGATAAGCATAGGCTGAGCTTAATCCGAATAAGAAACCGGAACATGCGGCATTTAAATCAAATGCCACTGCGTTCTTTGCACCAATTGCTCCCTGCACCTGACAGGCAGCACACGGAAGAAGCATTTCCGGTGAGCAGGTTGCAACAATAATCAGATCCACATCCTCTGCCTTTTTTCCTGCCATCTCCAAGGCAAGCTCGCAAGCCTTGGTAGAAAGGGACGCAACCGTATCACCTGTCGATATTCTTCTTTCAACGATTCCTGTTCTCTCTCTAATCCATTCGTCAGAGGTTTCAACAAGCTCCGCCATATCAAAATTTGTAACTCTTTTTTCCGGTAAAGCACTACCTGTACCGGTTATATTGATTATCATGATGAAAATTCCTCCATAATCTCTGCAACTTTCTCTATATGGTTTATGCGATACGCATCGCTTCCGCTATATATTTAGAAATTACGGAATCTGTCATAACGCTCCTTGGCAATTTCTTCGCCTGATTTACCACTGTACTTCTTCAGGAATAACTTAATGTTTTCCTTCATGTAACCGGAAATTGCCTGTGTTGTCTTGCGGTCTGCACCACCAAACTCAGGAATAATCTGTTCAATAACTCCAAGTCTCTTCAGATCCTGAGCAGTAATATTCATAACCTCGCTGGCTTCCTGCGCACGGTTGGCATCCTTCCAGAGAATAGATGCAAAGCCTTCCGGTGATAAAATTGAGTAGGTTGCATTTTCCATCATCCATACTTCATTACCAACAGCAGTCGCAAGTGCTCCGCCACTACCGCCTTCTCCAATCAGAATACACAATACGGGTACCTTGAGACCTGACATCTCTAAGAGGTTTCTTGCAATCGCTTCACCCTGTCCGCGTTCCTCTGCTTCAATTCCGCAGAAGGCACCTGATGTATTTACAAAACTGATAATTGGTCTGTTGAACTTCTCTGCCTGCTTCATCAGACGAAGTGCCTTACGATAGCCTTCCGGCTTTGGCATACCAAAGTTACGCTCCTGACACTCCTTGAAGTCCTTTCCTTTTTCGTCTGCAATTACCGTAACAGGCTGACCATCAAGAAATGCCAGACCACCGATGATAGCAGCATCGTCAGAAAATGCTCTGTCTCCATGTGATTCAACAAAATTATCAAAAATATAAGCTATATAATCACTGGCTGAGGGACGCTCAACCTGTCTTACTGCCTTAACCTTTTCCCATGCAGAACGCGGGCTTGAATACCATGTCTGCTCTTTTAAGGTCTCGCTCAGTTCAAAATGGAAATCCTCGTTCTGCTTAAAGTCAGCAAACTCCTGCTTTCCATTACACTGATGTGTCTTAATTAAGAAATAAATGGTCTTCTTTAAGTCTTCACGCTTTACGATACCATCGATAATTCCGTGTTCAACAAGGAACTCTGCTGTCTGGAATCCTTCCGGAAGCTCCTGACCGATTGTCTGCTTAATAACTCGCGGTCCTGCAAAACCAACCAAAGCGCCCGGCTCAGCCATGATAACATCACCAAGCATAGCAAAGCTGGCTGTAACACCACCTGTTGTCGGATCGGTTAAAATAGAACAGTAAAACTGTCCTGCCTCCGCATGCTTCTTAAGAGCAGCGGAAGTCTTAGCCATCTGCATCAGGGATACAATACCCTCCTGCATTCTGGCACCACCGGAACAGCAGAAAATAAAGATCGGAAGCTTAAGCTCTGTTGCTCTTTCAATTGCCAGAGTAAGCTTTTCTCCTACTACATGACCCATACTTGCCATCATAAATCTGGAATCACAGACACCAAGAACGATATCTTCTCCAAATACCTTACAACGACCAACGGTCACAGCTTCCTTTAATCCTGTCTTCTCTCTTGCTGCTGCCAGCTTATCTTCATATCCTTCGAAATCAAGCGGATTGCTTACCGGCATATCCTCAAACCATGGTTCAAAGGTCTGATAATCAGCTACCATACGAATTCGGTTGTTGGTTCTTACTCTGAAATAACCGCCACATTCATAACAAACGTATTTCTTCTTAATAACGGTCTCTTTGTCAACCATCTTACCGCACTTCGAACATTTAACCAGACTTTTATCCTCTTCCGGCTGTGTCTGCTGAGCCTGTTTTACTTCTTCAACACTCTGCGCTGTCTCTTTATTTTTTAACTTATCTTCCAACTTGTTATAGAGATTCAGTGGAAACTGTCTTCCTGTCTTTACTAACTGTACCTTTCCCATAACATTACCTTGCCTTTCTTATTCCCCGATTGCAAAGGTTAACTCAGCCTTTGCTACAACCTTGCCATCAACGGTAGCAACCGCTTCACCAATTCCGATAGGTCCCTTTATCTTAACAATCTTGGTTTCAAGCAACAATACATCTCCCGGATATACCTTCTGCTTAAATCTTGCCTTGTCAATTCCGACAAAGTAAGCAGTCTTTCCCTTCCATTCAGGAAGTCCAAGCAATGCAACAGCGCCTGTCTGTGCTAATGCTTCGATAATGAGAACTCCCGGCATAACAGGATTGCCCGGAAAATGTCCTGCAAAGTATGGCTCGTTAAAGCTTACGCATTTCTTGCCTAATGCACGCTCTCCTTCATCTAACTCTTCAATGGTATCAATCAGCATAAACGGCTGTCTGTGTGGAATAATTTCCATAATCTCTTTTGCTGTATAAACTGACATATATGTCACCTTACCTTTCTTTGCTTATGCCTCGTACTTCTTGATAAGAATACTTGAGTTATGTCCGCCAAAGCCTAAGGAATTGCTTAATGCATAAGTCAGTTCTTCCTTATAACCGGTCTTGCAGTACTCAAGATCTAATTCTTCGTCTGCTTCCTGTAATCCTACTGTTCTGTGAATAAAGCTATTCTCCATCTCCTTTACACAGGTAACGAATTCAATCGCACCTGCTGCACCAAGCAGATGTCCAATCATAGACTTTGTAGAATTAATCTTAATATTTTTAGCATGCTCGCCAAATGCAAGCTTAATTGCTCTTGTTTCAAATAAATCATTATGATGTGTGCTTGTTCCGTGTGCATTGATATAAGTAATATCAGTAAGCTCTGCACCTGCATCCTTAACTGCATTCTTCATTGCTCTTGCCGCACCTGCTCCGTCCTCTGCCGGAGAGGTAATGTGGTACGCATCAGAAGAACAGCCGTAACCAACAACTTCGGCATAAATCTTAGCACCACGGGCTAACGCATGCTCAAGCTCCTCTAATACAACAATGGCAGAACCTTCACCCATAACAAATCCGCTTCTGTCCTTATCAAACGGAACAGAACATCTTGTCGGATCCTCACATGTGGATAAGGCTGTCAAGGCAGTAAATCCTGCTACGCCTGTTGGTGTAATACAGCTTTCTGTACCACCTGCGACCATAACATCCGCATCACCATACTGAATGGTACGGAATGCCTCACCGATAGAGTTTGTTCCCGATGCACATGCAGTTACTACGTCAATGCTCTTTCCCTTTAAGCCATATGCAATGCTGACATTACCGGCTGCCATATTGGAAATCATAAGCGGAACCATTAACGGCGGAACCTTTCCCGGTCCCTTTGTTGACACGATATCCTGTGCCTTTTCTACGATATCAAGACTTCCGATACCGCTTCCGATGGAACATCCTACCATGTACGGATCTTCCTTCTCCATATCAAGACCTGCATCTTCAATTGCTTCCTTCGCTGCAGCTACTGCAAACTGGCAGAATGGCTCCATTCTGCGCGCAGCCTTTTTATCCATGTAATCTGCTGCTACAAAGTCCTTTACCTCTGCTGCAAGCTTACACTTGTAGTCTGTTGTATCAAAATGAGTAATCGGGCCAAAGCCTATCTTCTCTGCACATACATTCTCCCAAAATGTATCTACATTGTTACCGATAGGTGTTATTGCTCCCAAACCTGTTACTACGACTCTTCTTTTCATATTGTTCTCCTTTTATCAGGCTACATAGCCATTCCGCCATCTATGCTAATGACCTGTCCTGTAATATAATTTGAATCATTACCTGCCAAAAACAGAACCAGCTTTGCCACCTCTGCAGCCTCTCCCATTCTTCCGAGCGGAATCATCTGCTTCAAACTATTCTGTGCATCCTCCGGCAAAGCCTGTGTCATTTCTGTATCAATAAATCCCGGAGCTACTGCATTCACACAGATTCCTCTGGACGCAAGCTCTCTTGCAACACTCTTGGTCAGACCAATCAGACCTGCCTTGGAGGCAGAATAATTAGCCTGTCCGGCATTACCCATAACACCACTTACAGAAGAAAGGTTGATAATCTTTCCGCTCTTCTGCTTCAAAAAGCTGCGTGTTAAATGACGAATCATATTGAACGCACCCTTCAGATTTGTGTCTAATACAGCATCATAATCTGCTTCTGACATTCTCATAATCAAGCCGTCCTTAGTAATTCCCGCGTTATTTACAAGAATATCAACCTTCTTATACTTAGCCAGAACCTCTTTTACCATTTCTTCGCTTGCCTGAAAATCAGATACATTACACTGTACCGCCTCAGCGCTGCCGCCGGCTTTCTCGATTTCCTTTACTACCTCTTCGGCACGTTCCTTGGAACCATTATAGTTTACAATCACAGTTGCCCCATTTGCTGCCAGGGTCAAAGCGATTTCTTTTCCTATTCCTCTGCTTGCTCCGGTTACAAGAGCAACTTTTCCTGTTAACATCCAAGCTCCTCCAATACTTTCTCTAAATCTTCTACTTTCTCTATATTCATAACTTTGACGTCTTTATTTATCTTACGCATAAATCCGGTTAATGTCTTTCCCGGTCCGATTTCAATAAATGTATCAACGCCGTCTGCTATCATTTTCTCTACACTCTGCTGCCAGCATACCGAACTGGATACCTGCTTCTCCAACAGCTCCTTGATTCCGTCTGTCTCTGTAACATAAGCAGCGCTTACATTACATACATATGGAATCTGCGGCTTCTGTAAGGTAACCTTTTCCAGCTCCTCGCCAAGCTTCTTTCCTGCTCCCTCTAATAAAGCTGAGTGGAAAGGACCACTGACCTTCAAAGGAACGCATCTCTTTGCGCCTGCCTCTGAAAGAGCCTGTGCTGCCTTTCCTACCGCCTCTTCTGCTCCGGTAATTACAATCTGTCCCGGACAATTATAATTAGCAATGGTTACAATACCCTCTGTGTTATCACAGATTTCTTTGATTTTGTCAGCATCCATGCCCAATACTGCCGTCATGGCTCCTCCTACAGGATATGCCTCCTGCATAAGAATTCCTCTCATTCTGATTAAATGGAATAAATCCTTAAGATCCATAACCTTAGCAGCCGCCAGTGCTCCGTACTCTCCAAGACTTAAGCCTGCACATACATCTGCCTTCATGCCCTTTGCCTCTGCAACCTTTAAAATGGCAACCTCTGTCGCAAGCATGGCAATCTGTGTATATTCTGTTACATTCAGCCTGTCATTCTCCTCAAAGCATAAGGACTCCATGTCAAGTCCTGTTGCTTCGTCTACAAGCTGAAAAACTGCCTTTGCCTCCTCATAGGTGTCATAAAAGTCTTTTCCCATTCCAACATACTGCGCTCCCTGTCCTGGGAACATAAATGCTACTTTACTCATCCTGTACTAACCATGCCTTTCTGTTCTAATGGTCTCTCTATCTGCTTTATACGCAGATATTCCGTTGCCTAAACCGGCTTTTGTAAAAATTACTGATGGTTTTCGATATACTCGATAACAGCACCAACTGTTGTAATCTGCTCTAAATCTTCAGATGGAATCTCTACACCATATTCCTCTTCGAAAGCCATAACAAGCTCGAATAAGTCAAGAGAATCTGCTTCTA
>CAYLWP010000020.1:0-25214 GCA_964387365.1 uncultured Roseburia sp.
TAGCCATTATTGCCCATGTAGACCATGGTAAGACAACTCTCGTTGATGAGCTGCTCAAGCAAAGTGGTGTTTTCCGTGAGAATCAGGAAGTCGCAGAACGTGTCATGGACTCGAATGACATTGAGCGTGAACGCGGCATCACAATCCTTGCTAAAAATACAGCAGTAACGTACAAAGGAACCAAAATTAATATTATAGACACTCCGGGACATGCCGATTTCGGTGGTGAGGTTGAGCGAGTTTTAAAAATGGTTAACGGCGTAATCCTTGTCGTTGATGCGTTCGAAGGCGCTATGCCTCAGACCAAGTTCGTTTTAAGAAAGGCTCTGGAACTGAAGCTCCCTGTTATCGTATGTATCAATAAAATTGACCGTCCGGAAGCAAGAGCCAATGAAGTTGTAGACGAAGTTCTTGAGCTGTTCCTCGAGCTCGATGCCGATGATTCACAGCTTGACTGCCCGTTCGTATTCGCTTCTGCCAAGGCAGGTATCGCTTCTCTTGACGAAGGCGAGCTTGGCAGCGACATGACTCCGCTGTTTGAAACCATTCTTGACTATATTCCGGCTCCAGAGGGAGACCCTGATGCAGGTACACAGGTACTCATCAGTACCATTGATTATAATGAATATGTCGGCCGTATCGGTGTAGGTAAGGTTGATAACGGAACCATCAAGGTAAATCAGGAAATCATCATCTGTAACCACCATGACCCTGAGAAGCAGAAAAAGGTTAAGGTAAGCAAGTTATACGAGTACGACGGACTGAATAAGGTTGAGGTAAAGGAAGCAGGCATCGGCGCTATCGTTGCTATTTCCGGTATCACCGATATTCATATCGGTGACACACTCTGCTCCGTTGACAATGTTGAGCCGATTCCATTCCAACAGATTAGCGAGCCTACCATTGCCATGCACTTTATCGTAAATGACTCTCCTCTTGCAGGACAGGAAGGCAAGTTCGTTACCAGCCGTCACCTCCGTGAGAGACTGTTCCGCGAGCTGAATACTGATGTATCTCTTCGTGTTGAGGAAACAGAGAATGCTGATTCCTTCAAGGTTTCCGGTCGTGGCGAGCTTCACTTATCCGTATTAATTGAGAATATGAGACGTGAAGGCTTTGAATTTGCTGTAAGTAAAGCAGAGGTTTTATATAAAGAGGATGAAAAGGGCAAAAAGCTTGAGCCTATGGAGCTGGCTTATATTGATGTTCCGGAAGAGTTCTCCGGTGCTGTTATTGAAAAGCTTAGCCAGAGAAAGGGCGAGCTTCGCAACATGGGAATGGCAAGCGGCGGCTATTCAAGACTTGAGTTCTCCATTCCTTCCAGAGGCTTAATCGGATACCGTGGTGAATTCATGACCGATACAAAGGGAAATGGTATCTTAAATACAAGCTTTGACGGCTATGGACCTTTCAAGGGAGACATTCAGTATCGTAAGCAGGGTTCCCTGATTGCCTTTGAAGCAGGAGAAGCAATCACCTACGGTCTTTACAATGCACAGGAACGTGGTACTCTCTTCATCGGACCGGGCGAAAAGGTTTACTCCGGTATGGTTGTCGGACAGACAGGTAAGAGCGAAGATATCGAAATCAATGTCTGCAAGAAGAAGCAGCTTACCAATACCCGTTCATCCAGTGCTGATGAAGCATTAAGATTAACACCACCAAGAATCTTAAGTCTGGAACAGGCTCTTGACTTCATTGATACCGATGAGCTTCTTGAGGTTACACCAACCAACTTAAGAATCCGTAAGAAGATTCTTGATCCAACGCTCAGAAAGAGAGCAGGCTTTAAAAAATAATTTGTATGTTATAAGGGAAGAACCAAGTCTTTTGATTCTTCCCTTTTCTTATGCCCTTATACTTTTCTATTCCGCAGATAATACACCATCCACAATCTTTACAATTCTCTTTGCAGACCTGGCTACATTCAGGTCATGCGTAATCATAACAATCGTATTTCCCATTTCATTCAGTTCATTGAACAACTTCAATACCTCCTGCCCGCTTGCTGTATCCAGCGCCCCGGTCGGCTCATCGGCAAGCAGGATGGACGGCTTGGAGGCAAGCGCTCTGGCAATGGAAACACGCTGCTTCTGACCGCCGGACAGCTCGTTCGGTTTATGTCCGAGTCTGTGATCCAGTCCAAGAAGCTTTACAATATCCTGACACTCTTTTACCGCTTCCCTGTGTGTCATACCGCGCATAAGCAACGGCATAATAATGTTCTGCATGACGTTATAGGTCGGTATCAGCTGATAATTCTGGAAAACAAAGCCGATTTCCTTATTTCTTACCGACGTCAGTTCACTTTCTTCCATTTCATGAATCGCACGGCCGTTCAGATAGTACTCACCGGAATCGAAAATATCCATACAGCCGATAATATTCATCAGTGTCGTTTTACCGGAACCGGAAGGACCAAGAATCGCTACAAATTCACCCTTTTCCACGGTAAAGTTAATATCCCTCAATACGGGCACCATCTCATCACCAAGCTTGTAGCCCTTATTGACATTTTTTATTTCAATCAAGCTCATATCTATGTACTAACCTTTCTATATGCTGTGTATCTGTCTGTTACTGCGTAATCCGGATTTTTAGTATTTCTTCCGTTTCTCCGGTCTGCATCAGCATCTGAATTGTATCACCACTGCTTAGTCTTGCAAAGGTTGTTGTTGTTCCAAGTCTTGTTTCTACCTCTGTTCCTACCGGAATAAGCCACGTTTTCTGCTCTCCTGTCACCTGCTCACCAGTCAGAAGATTCCCGGTCATCTCGTTTCCAAGCATCTTGGTGATTTGCACATCTATCAGCTTCTGGTTTTCCTCCGGTACCATTTCTTCCATCTGTGTCTCAGGTCTTCTATGGCTCTGCTGAAACAGGAAGATGCCCCCTGCTGCCACAATAATCAGCAGTAAAAGTATCCACATCCATCTCTTGCTTTTTTTCTTCTTATACATCTAACATCCTCCCCCTTTATTCCTGATTCAATGCAACAACAGGTATCAGGGTAGAAGCCGAATATGCCGGATAGAAGCCGAATATCGTTCCTGTCAGCACACCAAATACCATTGAAAGAGCGGCTCCCGATACCGATAACTCCACACGCACCTGAAAGCTCTCAATAACAGGTGTTATTCCGAGTGAAATCAACACACCTAATACGGCTCCCAGCAAGCTGGTAAAACATGCTTCGAAAAGAAATTCCAGTAAAATGTCCTTTTTAGAGCAGCCAAGCGCTTTTAAGATACCGATTTCGTTGGTTCTTTCCTGCACTGATACAAATAACACGTTCATGATACCGATACCTCCCACAATGAAGACGATAATCGCCATAGCATATAATAACAACTGTAATGTTTCATTAGACTTAGATGCAGCCTCCATTTTGGAACCGGCATCCGATATGGTAAATTCCGCATTGGGGTAGCTGTCTGCCAGCACGGTTTGCATATTCTCAATAATCCGGTCTACAAGGTCAACATCATCTGCAATCACCGTAATGGTCGGACTGATGTCATCTCCCGTGATATATTTGATACCTGTATTATAAGGAATAAAAACGGTTGTATCCGGACTGATTCCTGATGCCACTGAGCCCATTTCATCCAAAACACCACTGACTACATACGGCCTGCTGTCGATATAGATTACTTCCTCGTAGGCATCGTAGACACTTCCGAAGATTTCCTTTGCAGCCGAATATCCAAGCACACAGTACTTTTCCTTATTCTCGTCATTTTCATCACTTAGAAACTCTCCGATAACCATCTTAAGATTACTGATTGTCATATAGTTGCTCTTTACACCGGCAAGTGTATAAGCGCTTGCCTCTTCCAGCTCTCCGCCCTCGATATCAGAGCTTGCTGTATAGGAAATGGTTGCGTCAGACAGATTCGGAACAAATACCGTTAAGTCCTCCATATCATCCTCTGATAAAACGATATTTTCCATGTTCATGCGGTCACTGCCTCCAAAGCCGGGAAATCCGCCGCCGAAGCCGCCGGAAGGCATTGCACCACCATCGGACATACCACCGCCAAAGCTGCCACGATTCATACCTTGGCCGGATGGCCTCGTACTTCCTTCGAATGTTCCTCCACTGCTGCCTCTTCCATATTCCGTAGCATTTGTTTCATAGGAAATATCAATAGCGCCGGCATTCAGGTTTTTAAACTGCTCTGCGATTTCAAGCTGACCTCCTGTTCCGATAGCAAGCACCAGCATAATCGTTGCCGAACCTACGATGATGCCGACTGAGGTCAATATTACCTTAAATTTATTCTGTGCCAGATTAATAAAGACAAGTCGTAACAATTCTGCTATTCTCATGATTCACTCACCTTACTTTCTATCAGAACAGTATCGCCCTCGGAAAGTCCTTCCACAATCTCAACATTTACTCCATCCGAGAAGCCTGTTACGACATCCTTCTCCTGTACCTTTCCGGCTGCATCATGAACCTTAACATAGGAGCGTGTTCCTTCTCTGAAAATTGCTCTGTTGGAAACATAGATCACTTCCTGTGTTTCCTTGGTTACGAAGGTTACTTCACCGGTCATACCCTCGTACAGACCTGATGTATCACCCTGAACGGTTACGGTAATCGTATAGTAAAGCTCACCTGTACTGTTATCATATTCTGCGTCTGAAACCTCGCTGATAACAGCAGTATAGACGTCCTCCGGATAAGCCGTAAAGGAAATATTAACCTTGCCCTCCTGATCCAGTGATTCGTAATCAGCCTCACGGATTTTTACATCCATGGTTACCTCGTCCTGATTATATAAGGTAACAAGAGAAGTACCTCTTGTAATGCCGTCACCCTCTGTAAGCATAACATCCGTTATCACACCGGAATACTCAGAAATAACATCTATTCCGTTAATATATGCATCAAAGCTTTCCAGCTTCTCAACAGCATTCGTATACTCCTTGTAAAGCTCCTGACTTTCTACATCAAGCCCTTGGGTCTGTATACTGTACCATTCGTCTGCAACAGAAGCATAATACTGATCTGTTTCCAAGGTCTGCTGTGCCTGCAGCTTACCGGTTTCCAGATTTCTGCATGCCTCATTCCACTTTCTGGTTGCTGCTTCTATTTCCGTAAGTACGTTTTCATTATTCTCAATCAGAGTAGTTAACTCCTCCTCTATACTCTCAGCCAGGGTTCTTGCCTGATTTCTCGTATTACGGAAAGCAGTATAATAGTAAGGATCCTTGAATCGATTCTCATAATTTTCTATTACGGAAGCTTCTGCTTCCCTGAGATTCTGTTTAGCCTCTGCAAGCTCTGTCTGCAGCTCCATAATCTCTGCCAGATTCTCATTGTACTGATTCTGCTTCTCTAACAGGGCTTTTTCCGCCTCTGCTACTGCTTTATCCAGCTCCAGAAGGCTCTGCTCATATACCAGATTTGCCAGCTTACCGTTTAGTGCATATGTCGCATATCCCTGCTGTGCCTCTGCTTGGTTCTCCTGCTGTTCAATCTGTAAGGAATCATACTCTGCCAGCGTATCCGCCACATCCTTTTCAAGCTGGAATCGAATTTCATTCACACTTTCTTCAGTCAGGGTATAGAGAACATCGCCTTCTTTGATTTCCTGTCCCACACTGATATGTACCTTTGCTACCTCCATCTCCTGAGATTCGGATGCAAAGACATTTCCGCTGAAGGAAAATGTCATGGCCGCCTGCACTACCTGTTGCATGCCTCCCATAGACATACCTCCGCCCATACCGCCTGACGCTCCTCCGGACATACCACCGGTACTTCCCTGCGAGCTTCCGGATTCGTTATTAACCAAAGCACTGATATCCAGATCAAAGCGTTGCTCCGTCGTTCCGATATTTACCTCGGAATCTTCTGTCACACCTACGGTCAAATCGCCATATTCCACGGTTGTTTCACGATATACAACCGCCTCTTCCATTCCTGTATCACGCGATATCAATACGATACTTGCAATCACAACGCAAACGACTGCTCCACCGCAGGTAATTCCAATTATCCTTTTATCTCTTTTCATCGTTCTTCTCCTCACTTGCGGCTACGCTTGCTATATAGAAGCTCTCACCTTCCTGCAGCCCACTCAGGATTTCTACGTTCGCACCATCCGTAAAGCCTGTTGTAACAGGGGTAAGCACATACTCGCCATTCTGCCTTGTATAAACATAGGTCTTGCCGTTTTCCTTCACGACAGCCTTTCTTGGCACATAAACCACATCCTGTGTTTCTTCTATAATAAGTGTAATATCTGCTGTCATGCCTTCGTAGATTTTCGAGGTATCACCCTGTATCAGAATCGTTACCGGATAGCTGACGGTCGCTGAATCTCTGCTGGTAGCGGTTGTTGTAATCGCCTGAACCGTCCCCTCATAAGTCTCCTCATAGGCAGAAAACCGAATGGAAACCTGATCGCCTACCTTCATCGTGGTAACATCTTCCTGAGCCACATCCACTTCAATGGTCATGGCGTCACTCACGGCATAGGACAGGAGTGTTCCTGCTGCTATCAGAGAGGCATCCTCCTCATATCCCACCGTAGTTACAAGTCCTGTTCCCTTTGCGTACACAGTTCCGTCACCAACAAATGCTTCAAAGCTTTCAAGACGCTCAGTACATTCCGCTAACTCCTCTTTTGCTCTCGTCAGAGCAAGTTCATAGCTGCTTAGACTGTTACTCCGTTTTATCTCTGCCATGCTTCCCGCCAGATTAGAGGACTCCAGCTCCTGCGTTGCTGCAAGGATATCCTTCTCCATCAACGCCTGTGTATATGCCATTTCCTGCTGAATCTCCGTAATCTGTGCCATTTTATCTTCTATCTGTTTATTCGAATCATCCGCTCTTGCCAAAAAATCCTCATAGCTTTTCTCTGCATTGCGCAAGCTTTCAAAGGAAGGTACTTTATTTGTTACAAACAGCTCGCTTACCTCCTCGGCAGCCTCCTGCGCTTTTTCATAAGCTTCCTTTAAGGAGTCTCTCTGCTCAAGATAGTCCTCGTCCGTCAGGTCACACTGTATCCGGTAGATATCTGCCATAAGCTGTTCAATCTCTAAGGTCTTTGTTGCCAGATCATTTGACATTCTTGCAAGCTTATTAGTATAGGTTGCATCTGCAAGTGACTGCTCCAGCATCGACTCATCATAGGTAAGCTTAGCTTCCAACACACCGATATCGTAGGCAGTCTGTGCCTCTGACACTGCAATCTGCGCCTCTGTCTTGGCATATTGGAGATTCTTTCTTACGTCGACAACACTATCCTCTGTAAAACGATAAACCGGATCGCCTTCCCTGATTCGCTGTCCGACTGCCACAAAAACCTCTTCAATTTTGAGATATTTTTCTTCTTCCTCTTCGTCCTCGTCATCATCATCATCTTCTTCTTCTGTTTCTCCAAGGTCGAGTTCATACTCCTCCGACACAATACCAAAGGAAACAGAGCCGTTTTCTGTTACTTCATTTCTAAGAATCCCCTTCTGTGCCGTTCTTTCTTCATATACCATAACGACCTGCGCTTCTCTCTGCTTTTTTGTGACTGAATAGATTGCTGCACCTACAATAACTGCAAGAGCAAGCACAACAAGCAGAAGCGTTCTTATCTTTTTCCAATTCCATTTCTTATTCATTTCCTGCTCCCCCTTGTGTCTGCTGTCTGTTTCCAAAACCACTTGGTCTTTCCATACCACCGGATGATTCTGCACCCTCAAATTCGCCCATTCTTCCGAATGACTCTGCGCCTTCAGGTCTTTCCATGCCTTCCGGTCGTCCTGTTCCTTGCGGTCTTTCACCTCGGCCTCCACCATTTTTCGGCATCTGTACTTCACCGAATATTACATTTGCTGTCTGGTTTGCTTCGATTGCCGATACATCACCTTCTATGGAAAGCTGCACGGTATAGGTAACTGCGGTTCTGCTGTCAGATGCCGCCACAGGATTAATTGTCGTAATGATTCCTGTATAATTGCCTGCCTCAGATATCATAACCGTAGCTGTGTCTCCGACCGCCAACTTAGCAATATCGTCCTGTGAGACAGAAACCGATACCGTTACCTCTGCCGGATTGCTGTAGGCAAAGAGCATATCATCTCCTGCAAGTGCCTGATTCTCAGATACACGAGTCATCAAAATCGTACCCGCCTCTGTAGTGTAAAAATAGCCATCACCTACCAGTTCTTCAAACAATGCAAGATTCTCGTCAGCCTCTTCCTTGGCATCCTTCAGCTTTTCCAGTGATTCATTAAGACCGGTCAGCGTTGTATCATAATCTGTCTTTGCTGTTTCTTTCTTTGCCACAGCAAGTTCATAGGTTGTTTTTGCACTTGCACTTTGCTTTTGGAAAAGAAGATTGGCATCCTCATAGTCCTCTCTGGCTGTTTCATACTGATTCAATAAGGTCTTAAGATCAAGCTCAGCTGTTTCCAATGCCTTTTTATAATCACTCTCTGCCTGCTCGTATTCCTTTTGTGCCTCGTCATCTGCCTCTTTTAACAGCTGAACCGTTTTTATAATGGAATTTCTGTAAGCTGTATCCTTATCCATGCCTTTGTTCTGTTGCATGCCACCGGATTTCTGCGCTACTGTCTCCTGTGATAAGTTTTCCAATTCCTCCTCCGTAACCTCCCATTCGGCAACCTTTGCTGTATATAACTCATGCGTTTCTTCATATGCTGCCTTTTTTTCATCGACCTCATACAGCTCACGAAGCGAGTTATTCACAATAATCTCATAGAACTCGTTATACGCTGTCTGCGCATCCTCATAGGCCGCCTTTGTCTTATCGTGACTTGCCTGCTGCTCTGCAACGGTATCGTTATAGACCTGCTCTGCCTGTTCGGCCTCCAGCAATGCGGTTTCATAGGTATATTTCGCCTGTATCCTGCTCTGATTTGTTGTAATCACGCTGCTTCTGTAAGAAAGCTCCGCATTTTTTGCTGTGTTTTGAAGCTCTTCCCTTGCATCTGCAATACTATCCCCGGTCAGCTTGAAAACCTTATCACCTGCCTCTACCGTATCACCATTTGACAGATACACTTCCTCCACATACAGGCTTGCATTCTCCAGAAAATCTATGTCAAAGATTACAGCATCCATTCCGATTGCCGTTGTTCCTGCTACCGTAACCATATCTCCCATGCCGGCAAACTGCTGCCCGTTTCCTCCCCTGGTCATAGCTTCCTGTTCCTCTGTCGTTTCCTTGCGTGTCTCGAAATAGGCATACAGACTTCCTCCCACAATCAGGAGAATTACGATTATTATCCCTGCCATTCCGAGACGTTGCTTTGTTTTGTTCATTTTCGTTCCTCCACATCCATGAAACATACTTTTACAAAATTCTTCTATCCATTTTAGGTAATATTTGTTATGGAAAATTGTTCAAACTGTGAAAAAAATGTGTTTATAAATTTACTGATACCCTCTAAAGTTTTTTTCACCGGTTGCCGATACACAAGTTGAAAACCAATATTGTACACAGAAGGATCTGTTATCTTTTTATATATCAAAGGAGTGATTCAATATGGCAAATATTTCATGGACTTCAAGTTCCATCAACAGTTTTTTCAATACATCACTTGGTAATCCAAGCTCAGCTTTCAGTGGAATCTACAATTCCTTAAGCGATTCCGCCATGATTAAAAGCGGTTCCTATTACAAGCTTATGGATTCCTATTACAAAACGGTAAAAACAGAATCTGCAGCTGACAAGACCACAGATACTGCAACAAAGACAGAGACTAAAAAAAATACCACGGTATTGGATCAGTTATTAAGCAAGGAAGAAAAGAAATCTACTGTTTCCAATAAGATATTGGACGAACTGTTAAGTAAGGAAGAGAAAAAATCTACTGTTTCCAACAAGGTATTGGATGAACTGTTAAGCAGTGAAAAGAAAGACGTGACGGCAGCTACTTACGACAGCACCGGTGCAAAAACACAAACTGCTGCTTCTACGATTGATCAAAGCATCTAAAACAGACACTCTAGGTATGTCAAACATGCAAAAACGATACACATAAAATAACACCCCCGCATATATTATAAAAAAATATACGCGGGGATTTTTTATGTCCAATTCTCATATTATCCGTGCACAAAACGAATCCGGCAGCCTTCCATATACAGGAAATCTGACAATTCAGGTAACCTCAACACAGGGACTTCTTCCCATTAATAATGCAACCATATCCATCAGTCTGACCGGCGACCCGGAAAGCGTAGTGGAAAGAGTATCTACAAATGAATCCGGTCAAACCGAAAGCATCGCACTTCCTACCCCCAGTCCGACCTATAGCGAAGAGCCGGGACAGCCGATGCCCTATTCCGAATATAACATTACCGTTTCTGCCCCCGGTTATGAGCCTGTTACCGTTTCCGGAACGGAAATACTTCCTGATGTAACCGCCGTTCAACCGATATCCATGCGCCCGATTGAAACCGGCAGACCGGAAAGCCCAATTGTCATTCCGGACCACACCCTATACGGAGAATATCCGCCTAAAATTCCCGAGGACGAAATCAAACCCATGGACGAATCCGGCGAAATCGTTCTCAGCCGTGTCGTTCTTCCGGAATATGTTGTTGTTCATGACGGCGTTCCGCAGGACTCTACCGCACCAAACTACTATGTTCGATATGCGGACTATATCAAAAATGTCGTCTCCTCGGAAATCTATGCGACCTGGCCGGAATCCACAATTTACGCCAATACCCTTGCCATCATGTCCTTTACCTTAAATCGTGTATATACGGAATGGTACAGAAACCAAGGCTATAACTTCACCATTACCTCCTCCACCGCCTACGACCAGAAATGGATATACGGACGTAATATATATGAAAACATCAGCCGGATTGTAGATTCCATTATCTCTAACTTCCTGTCCCGTCCCGGTGTAAGGCAGCCGATTTTTACCTCCTACTGCGACGGCGACAGAGTAACCTGCACCGGCCTGTCACAATGGGGCAGCCGCTACCTTGGCGAACAGGGTTATACTCCGATTGAAATTATTCATTATTATTACGGAAGCGATATGTACATCAACTCCACACAATATATTTCCGGCATTCCGTCCTCATGGCCGGGCAATAACCTCACCATAGGCTCCTCCGGACAAAAAGTCCTGCAATTACAGCAGCAGCTCAACCGTATCGCCGAAAATTATCCCGCACTTCCCACCGTGGCAGAGGATGGCGTTTACGGAAGCGGTACCGCCAATGCGGTTCGCGCCTTCCAGAGAGTTTTCGGGCTGCCTGCTACCGGTGTGGTAGATTTTCCAACCTGGTATAAGGTTTCTGCTATCTATGTCGGCGTCACGCGAATAGCGGAGCCTGATTAGAAACACATGCGCCAAGTACAGAAAAGGGACACCTTGTGAAAAAGTGTCCCCTTTATACCCTATTTCTTACATCTGTCCTTTGCCAGACGCATTGCCTTATTGAATGCTTTCACCTCTTTTGTTCCGCCATACTTGGAAACATTAATACATATCTTGGCACCTGCAAAGTGCACCTCGTACATGGCACGTTTTGTTAATACGTAAATGACTCCAAAAACAGCTGCTACGATAATACCGCAGAGAAACAGGCTGAACTCGCTTTCCTCAACGCCGACCCAGATTCCCCAGATAACACTGATTACCATCAGAATCTGTAATAAAAAGCTTCTCGCATAGACAAATCCTGTTGCTGTAATATCTTCCAAATCTACCACATATTCTTCATCTATTTTTCTGTAATTGTTTGCAATCTTGGTATAACACTGACCCTGAAAATAGAATCGCTTATTGGTAACAAAGCCGAATCCCTTGCTCAATACGCCACCACGCAGCATACTGTCTAAGTAATTGCTGCCGATTACAGCAACCTGTTCTTCATCAGGATCGATAAATAATTCGGATAAATTCTTTACCTTTCTATCTTCCTGCTCTTGCCTGTAAGCCTCTGCGCTTGCCTTGGCCTTGGCCTGTACCCCTTCCATTGCTTTGTTCATTTGCTGTCCTGCAAACCTTGTCATGCCGGCAAGGTCCGCACTACTCTCCACATTGCCTTCTTCCTGTGCTCCGCAATTAGGACATACTACCTCACCGTCCGGTATCTTAGTTCCACACTTCGTACAAAACATATCTCTTCCTCCTCTGTATCATTCCCCTCCGCTTCATGACAATATGCTTCATCAATCAGCATCCTGTACTATAATAGTACACTACTCACCTCCTATTTACAACAAAAATTGTTGTGTAATCCGTAAAATGTTGCAACAATTTATATTTTTCTAATTTTTGTGTGACAAATCGTTTTTTTGTGATACAATTATAATATAATGCTAGGGTCTAAAGGTTAATATGAACGGAACAATTCGTAGCATCATAATACATATATGTTTATGTGCAAATGAGAGGTGATAATTTGGGAAAACGATTATCAGCATTAAAAATCGGTACGCCGATTTCTTTGCGTGTCAGCGCACAAAAGAAAAGCAGACGTTTCGATGCTGTTTTGAAAAAACGTATAGATGAAAATACAATACAAATCACTTTACTGTTTGATACAAAAAAGAAGTTAATTTTTGACAATGTAAAGACTGATTTGGAATACTATCCGAACGGAAATGTTCCTACCGTATGGTCTGATGTAAAGGTTACACCCATTCAGTCGGAAGCCTTCAGCTCAGATTACTCGGTACAGGTTGTCACTGACGGCAAGAGACACAACAGACGGGATACCTACCGTGTCGGGATCAGTGCTCCTGTTCAGGTCACCTCCGATATCCCTAACTGTCCGGAACAGGTTATCCTTCGTGACATCAGTCTGACCGGTTTTTCCGTTACAGACGAAAAGAAAAATCTGCCCTTCAAACAAGGCGATGTCATTACCGTACTCTGGACCGATCTGGATCATGAGCTTACTCTGACAGGGCAGTTAATCCGTGTGGAAGAACAGGAAAGCTTTATTATATACGGCTTTGAGATTTGCAATGTATGCAAGGACTTGGCTTCTTATATTAACGTAAAACAAATTCAGCGCCGAAAATAGAAATCAGAAATAAGAGGTGATATTTTGGGAACGAAATTATCAGATATTGAAGTCGGAAGTCCGCTTTCACTTCGTATCTCCGCCAACAACAAGAGCATGATGCTCGATGCTGTCATTAAAAAACATGTAAGCGAAAACACAGTCATCATTGGACTTCTTGATGAATTTCAGAAAAAATTGAATTTTGGTACAGTCAGAACCGACATCGAATTCTACCCGCCCGGCACCGTACCGCTGAAATGGAACAATGTCTCTATCACGAGCTATGAAGATGATTATATATTACAGGCATCCTCCGAAGGAGCTAAAAACAATCGCCGTACTGCCTTTCGTGTAGGTATCTCTCTTCCTGCCAAGTTAGAAACCGTTATTCCTAACTGTCCTCGTCAGGCAACCATCAGGGATGTCAGTCTGTCCGGTTTTTCGATTGCTGACAGAAAGGGGGAATTACCCTTCCAGCTTGGCAATACCATATCCGTTTCCTGGGATGACATGGGACACGTCATTGAACTTGCCGGTCGTTTAGTCAGAATCGAACAGCGTACGGATGTGACTATCTTTGGCTTTGAAATCTGCAATATTTGCAAGGATTTATCTTCTTATATCACGGTTAAGCAGCGCCAGGTTAAGGCCAAGGAAAGAGAGAAAGAAAAAAGACACAAATAACAAATGAGGAGGCTATAAAGATGCAGTTATCAGAATTAGCAGAAGGAAGCAAGCTCTCTCTTCGTATCATTACAAAAGACAATAAACTGCAGATGAATGCAGTGTTAAAAAAACATGTACGCGAGAATATTGCCCTCATTACACTGATAAGCGAAAGCAGCAAAAAATTGTCCTTCGACAATGTACGAACTGACCTGGAATATTGTCCGGAAGGCGATGTTCCTCTCATCTGGTACAACGTCAAGTTAGTAAATTATAAGGATGATGATTACGCCCTGCAGGTATTTTCCGAAGGTACCAAGCATAACCGTCGCGGTTCCTTCCGTGTAGGAGTCTCTTCTCCTGCAAGAGTAAAGAATGCAGTTCCCGGTGGTCCAAGAGAGGTTATGATTAAAGATGTCAGTCTGACAGGCTTTGCCGTTTCCGACAGAAAAGGCGAATTATCCCTTAATACCGGTGATACGCTTTCCGTTTACTGGGAAGATTTTGGGCATATCCTTGATCTGGTCGGCCGTGTCGTAAGAATTGAAGAGCTGGAAGATGTGAAAATCTACGGATTTGAGCTCTGTAACGTTTGTAAGGATCTTCCTTCCTATATAAATAAGAAACAACGTCAAAAATCCAGATAATAAAAACTGCCCTTTACGGCAGTTTTTTTATTCCACATAATATAGCCTTTCCAGCTCCTCCAAGCCCGCTCTTGCACTCGTTGCCTCCACAAGCTCCTTATATAACCTGTCATATTCCTCAATCGGCACAATCACTGTCAGCTCCACATCAGCCGCATACACGGAATCCTGAATTGCAATTCCTTTACTTCCAAGCAGATACTGAATCTTACCTACGCCATTATAATCCGTCTTAATCTTAAGCTTCACACCAAAGCGCTTCCTTGCAATCTCACACTCTTCCAACGCCGCCTTTACCGCCTGCGTATATGCCCTGACAAGACCACCCGTTCCAAGAAGAACACCGCCAAAATATCTGGTTACGACAACTGCAATATTTCTAATCTCGGCGCCTAAAAGCACCTCCAGCATCGGCCTGCCCGCAGTACCGCTTGGCTCGCCGTCATCACTGCTTCTGGTCAGCTGACCATGGTCCCCGATTACAAATGCAGAGCAGTTATGTCTTGCATCATAATATTTTTTCTTCATCTCTTCTATAAATGCAACCGCTTCCTCTTCTGTCTCGACAGGTCTGATTGTTGCAATAAATCTTGACTTTTTTTCCACCATTTCTGCCTGTGCACCCTTTATTAATACACAATAATTATCCAATTCCATGGGATTTCCTTTTCCTTTACTGCATGATTACCGGCAAGCGATGCCGCCGGTACATTGTTTTGCAAACGGCTTAACTGTTTACGAACCGATGTATTAGTATACCATGATACTGCATAAAAGGTAAAGAAGGTGTCAACAATTAACATAGATAGTTAAAAAAAACTTTATTATTGTTATGTAATTTGCTATAATAAAGTTACTAATGCCCATTAGCTTATAATATAACAAAGTAACGAATTTTCGCGGAGGTGACACTATGAATTATGGGAAGAGAGGAGTCCACAGGATTCAGAAATCCCTGACGTCTAAATCAGTGAAGCTAAAAAAAATGTGTTGTGTTTCTGCTTTGAAGCTGATTCTTATTGCGTTTCTTGCAGTTGGTATTGTTGGTACCAGTCTGGGAATCGGTATGTTTAAGGGCATACTGTACTCAGCACCTGCCATCACCAATCTGAACGTTATTCCAACCGGATACGCAACTGTTGTATATGATTCAGAGGGCAACGAGGTAACCAAGCTGGTTGCTGCTGACTCCAATCGTAGCTGGGAAAAAATGAACCGTATCCCGGAAGATCTGGCACATGCCTTTGTTGCTATCGAGGACGAACGTTTCTACGAACATAACGGTATCGACATCAAGGGTATTATCCGTGCCGCTTTTGAAGTAATCAAGGCGCGTGACTTTACGCAGGGCGCTTCTACCATTACACAGCAGCTACTGAAAAATAACGTATTTGATAACTGGGTCAACGAGACTCCGATTCAGTCCGTGAAGCGTAAGCTGCAGGAACAGTATCTGGCTGTGGAGCTGGAAAAAACAATGGAAAAGGATGAAATTCTTGAAATTTACATGAATTCCATCAACCTCGGTCAGAATACACTTGGCGTTAAGGCTGCTGCGCAGCGCTATTTTAACAAGCCAACCTATCAGCTGACCCTTTCCGAATGTGCCGTTATTGCCGGCATCACGCAGAATCCTTCCAGACTGAACCCTATTTCACACCCTGAAAATAATGCAGAACGTCGTGAAAAGGTTCTTCGAAATATGTTGGAACAGGAATACATTACACAGGCTGAATTTGATGAAGCCATGGCAGATGATGTATACAGCCGAATTGCCACGGTAAACGAGGAAACAAAAAGCAATTCTGTCTATACATACTTTGTAGACGAAGTAACCGAGCAGGTATTGGCTGACTTAATGGAAATCAAAGGTTATGACGAAAGACAGGCCTATAATCTGATTTACAGCGGCGGATTAAGTATCTATACGACACAGAATCCGAAGGTTCAGGCTATCTGTGATGAAGTTTTCAGCAATGAAGAGTATTATCCCGAAAACACCAAATGGTTACTGAGCTATGCCCTGACCATCAACAAGGCAAACGGAGAGAAGGAAAATCACAGTTCGGAAATGTACCGTTCCTATTTCAGACAGTTTAACTCCTCCTTCAATCTGCTCTACTCTTCCAAGGAAGATGCTTACGCTGCCATCGAGGAA
The DNA here is from genome assembly GCA_964387365.1 of uncultured Roseburia sp. Classification (GTDB taxonomy): domain Bacteria; phylum Bacillota; class Clostridia; order Lachnospirales; family Lachnospiraceae; genus COE1. Next base: position 16,485 of record CAYLWP010000020.1, read on the forward strand.
TATAAGACAGCTGTTATGAGCGATGGTGACAGTGTGGACGGTGAACGTATTTCCCTTACACCGCAGCCACAGGTTTCTCTTACCGTCATGGATCAGTCAAACGGATATGTTGTTGCCATGATTGGCGGCCGCGGAACCAAGGAAGCCAGCAGAACCTTAAATCGTGCAACCAATACAACAAGACAGCCCGGTTCTACCTTTAAGGTCTTATCCACTTATGCACCTGCCCTGGACAGTGCGGGACTTACTCTTGCCGATGTGCAGAATGATGCACCGTACAATTACGCAAGTGGCAGACCGGTCAGCAACTGGTGGAAAACCGGATATAAGGGACTCCTTACATTCCGTTATGGTATCGCCCAGTCTGCAAATATTGTTGCAGTAAAGACCTTAACCCAGATAAGTCCACAGCTTGGATTTGATTATCTTCTGAACTTTGGCTTCACCTCTCTGATTGACAGACGTGTGGAAAGTGACGGAACCGTAGTTTCCGATATCGGTCAGGCACTTGCACTCGGCGGTATCACAGACGGTGTAACCAATATGGAGTTAAATGCTGCCTATGCTGCCATTGCAAACGGCGGAACCTATATCAAGCCTAAGCTCTATACAAAAATTGTTGACCACAGCGGAAATGTATTGATTGATAATACAGAGCCTGTTACGAAGCAGGTAATCAAAGCAACAACCGCATGGCTCTTAACAAACGCCATGGAGGATGTTGTAAACGGCAACGGTACCGGTGGCGCAGTTAATTTCGGAAATATGGCTATTGCCGGAAAAACAGGTACCACCTCAGATTCTAAGGATGTGTGGTTTGCAGGATACACACCGTACTACACTGCTACAACCTGGACCGGATATGACAATAACATCAAGATGAACAGCTCTGCCGAGACCAACCTTTCCAAGACACTCTGGCGTGCTGTTATGGAAAAGATTCACGCAGACCTTCCACAACAGTCCTTCAAAATGGCAAGTGGTATTGTAACTGCTGCTGTCTGCTCCAAGTCCGGCAGACTTCCGATTGAAGGTGTTTGCGACAGCTTTGTTGTTACTGAATATTTTGCAGAAGGTTCGGTTCCGACAACCACCTGTGACGTACATTATTATTCCAACCTTTGTGCTTACACAGGCTTTACCGCAACTGAGCTGTGTCCGTTCAAGCAGCCTTCTACGGCAGAAAAAATACCGGATCGTTTACAGGATACTTCTCTTGCAAACAGCTTATTAACAGATGTTACCGACCCATCTGCCTTCCCTAATACTTCTACAAACCCTATGTTTGAAGAAGAGGAAGTAGAACCGCTTCCGGCAACATCTCCTGAGGTTTTACAGATGTGTCCGCATGACAGCACCTTCTTTGATGCACCGAATGCCAATGCAGTTATTGAGTTGCAGAGACAACAGCTCCTGCAAATGATATCGGCCGGCATCTCTCCTATCCAGCTGCAGCAGCAGGCACCGGCGGGCGAGACAGTATCTGATACGGATTAAAAGCTACAAATCGGGGAGCTGTGAAAAAAGCTCAGCGCTAAAGCAGTTCCCTGCTAATAAATTGTAAAATTCTAATTGACAATATATATGACGTTATGTTATCATATTTTTTGTTGACAGCGCTTAGTCGCTGATGCAGGCTGATATGGCTCAGTCGGTAGAGCGTCGCCTTGGTAAGGCGGAGGCCACGGGTTCGATTCCCGTTATCAGCTTATAAAAAGCAGTGGGATTATTCCACTGCTTTTTTGTATAATGATTTCCTGTCTCTGTTCACCGGATTCATCCGGTAAAATCGCTCTTTATTCTGATACATTTTTAAATCAGCATTTTTAACCATTTCCTTAATATTCAGGTTCTCGTCACGCCACTCCATACCATACGCAATGTGTATTCTGCGTGATTCCATCTGTGCTCTGAAGTTTTGCAATTCCTCCAGCATCATTTTAAAGTTTTTATTTTCACTAAGAATAACAAATTCATCTCCACCAACCCGATAACACTTATCACTGCTAAAACACTCCTTTATGCTTATTGCAACACGTTTCAGCATTTTGTCACCGGCATAATGTCCATAGGTATTATTGTATTCGTGCAGACCATTGACATCAACAAAGATGCAGCACATGCTTTCCAGCTTCCCGCCATCAAACTCACTAAGATATTCGTTATATGCGTTTCTGTTCAGCAGACCTGTTGTCGAATCAGCAATCGATTCCTGATAAAACTTTTGATTCCTCCTGTTTTCACGCTTTAAATCCCTGCAAATATTGGCATACTGAAGTGCCATGGAATTATTCACCATATAGGAGGAAATACTGAACAATACGAACGCACCGACCGTAATGAAAAAATCTCTCCATTCCTTGGAATAGACCATCTCCCTGCTCATCAGTTTAACAAGACATATCAATGCATTCACGCTCCAGACACCATACATGGCATACAGAAACCGCTCACTCATATATAAGATACACAACAGGATGGTTGGCAACAAAGCAATCAGGATAATACTTCCGTCAAACATGATATTTGACATCGTAAAAAACATCGCCGCCAGAAGCATGGTAAAACAGCCGTAACAATAGGAGTTTTCCCAATACCTGTACAACACAACCTGACCTATCATAGCAAGAATCAGTCCGCATAACAGGATAAAATCCCAGAGGTTTCCCTGAATAAAAAAATACTTAATAAATAACCCAAAGGCTGATGCAGAATATTGAATCAGGCTGAAATATAAGAAAACATCATTTACATTCTCTATTCTCACATGCCGTTCCTGTTCTATTTTTCGCGTCCCTACTTTCTCCATAATCCATATCCCCCTATAACAAATATAATACCTATGGACTATATGTTAACATATGATAATTTTTCTAACAAGTAAATTAATTCTCTTTTATTTTATATACTTTTTACAATATCGCACACATTGTGCACACTGTATTCTCGCATCAGTGTGCATATTTATTAAGATTTTATTACAGTATTATTAGTTTTTCCTGATTTCTTGCGTTGCCTTATGTTGTCCGATATAATAGGGATAGAATAGAAAACAAAAAGAGGACTATATGAAGAAAAGTACAATTAACAGAATTTTAATTAGTATAATTATCCTGCTTGTTGTTGCCATCATGATCTTGCTTATCTGTATCGTAACCAGACCAAGATATACCGCCGAGGACGAACCGCAGACTGCTGTCATTACAGAGATTCCTGCCAGCGAAGCAGTGATAGATACTTCAGGCACGCAGACTGCCACCGGAGATGAGCCAGAGCCGGCTACCGGAGATACCGTTCTTCGCGGCAAGACTTCAACAAGAGTGAATATCCGCGAACTGCCAAGTGCAGATTCCAGAGTGTTGGAAACCGTTGAAGCGGGAGCTGAATATGAAATCCTTGAAATCATGGAATCCGGTTGGGTAAAAATCCAATACACGGACTCCTTGGAGGCATATATTTCATCCTCCTATGTGATTCTGTTAAATGAATAGATGATGCAAAAAATCGAGCCTGTGAAAGCTCGATTTTTTATTTGCTATTCTTTTCAACCAACGTTACGTCCCTGTTCCATTTCCATTTTTTCTTCGAAACGTCTTTCAGACTCGCTCAAAAGCTCTTCGAGTTCAATCGCTTCATCAAGGACATAATCATCATATCCACATTTCACCCATTCTGTTTCCAGTTCTTCATCGCTGAGATTATCCCAGCACTTTACACGATTCCCACAAAATACACACATCATAAGCCATTCTCCCCCTTATTTTTCCTTATACTTCTCCCTTTGCGGCTTTCTCTTTTGCCTTCTTAATCAGGAATAAATCACTGATTGCTTTTCCCAGATTATGCGGGTATAACTGTACCATCGGACTATCGATAACGCCTTCAACCGTTAATCGGAATCCTACCTTTACAAACTTATCATCATTCGGGAACACATACGCCAGATATTGTCCCTTATCCATAAACTGTGTGTCCGGCGTTGAAATATCGGTCTTTCTATCCAGCATAATACTCATTGATGTTGCCGCAGCACCCATCATCTGATTCATCGCTTCGGAAACAGCACTTAAATGAAGCTCACTTAACTCCATTTTCGCATAATCTCCAAAGCCATCACTTCCCATCATTAAGTCCGCTATCGCCTTGGCATCCTGTTCCTCCAGCATAAAGATACTGCACCCCTGCAGACCTTCCACATAGCTTACCTTAACAAATACCTTATTTGTAGACACATCCTTGATATATTCCTTTTTTTCAATAATCTCAACTCTTGGGGGCGTGATATCTACTGTCTTTCGAACCAGCGCACTCAAGGTAGACGCGGAATGTCCAAGACATATATTGGATATTTCCCCGATTGCGTCAATCTCCAGGTCTGAGAAAACAAATTCGTTCATCTTATACCTCCGTCTTCTAAAGAGTTATCCTACATCATAATATCCTGCGGCTCACATTCCAGTGCGCTCGCAAGCTTTGCCACCAATTCCTCCGGCTGTCTTGATAAATCGCTGAAAAACTGTTCGCAATTTCGTATCGTAGAGGTACTGTATCCCATCTTCTCTGCAACATGCTTCTGTGACAGTCCTAATTCCAGTCTTCTCATTTTCATCAGCGAAATTTTAGCAAAATGCACATACATATTCCTTCCGTCAAAGTCCACGGAATGAACCAATTCGATTAACTCTCCGTAATTGCGTACCGTGTCCTTATCCATTTTGTAAATGGATACCATGGCAGTCATCATCTTTCGCATCAGCTCTTCTTCGCTATAATGCGGCAGGTTCTCTTCCGGAATATAGATTTCAATAAATAAATCCATTAATTCCTTAACCTGCTCTTCGTTCAATTTAAGAATATAATTATTTTCCCTCGCGGTCGGATACATTTCCAGTATCTTAACCCAAAATTCGTTTCTGTCAAACCCCGGCATAATATGCCTCCTCCTGAATAAACATTTTCCCCTTTTACAAACGACATCATATACTATTATTATACGCTTGCTCTACATAACTGTCAATTAATTCGAAGGTTGTATAGTTGTTTTCAGAAATAAATTATTGCTTTTTCATACGTCGCTATAGAATTACAAATTTCCCAATTGCATAGGAATTTCCTGTGCAATAAAAGGACACCGGAAAATGCCCGATGCCCTTGCAATCATTCATAGTCTACCGAAATATCGCCAACGTCTCCCTTGACAATAATCATTCCGTTTTCGCCTGATTCCTTATATTTTTTCCCAAAGTCCTCATCGTTGACCTCAACCTCGCCAACGTCCGTCTTTATGTCAAAGCTAAAACCGTCAAGATTCTTACTGCTGTGAATCTCCACATCGCCGACATCAGCCGATACATCCAGACTATCAAAGCTACAGTTCTGCAATTTGATGTCGCCGGTATCCGTGTCTATGACCGCGTCTCCCAGGGAAACATTGTTAAGCTCTATTTCCCCTACTTCAACCGATGATTGACAGTTTACTATTGTCATTCCATCAAGCTCCATCTCACCTACATCCACTCTGATATTTACTGTTTCAAAGGAAGCATCGCGTGGTACTGTTAATACTAAGACCGCACCATTATTTGAGGAGCTATTTTTCTTTTTTGTCTGCTTGACAATTAATTCCTCATTCTCGACACGATACTCCATCTCCAGGCTCTTTGTTCCACGATAATCCAGTGCATATCCTGTACCTGTTCTTACCTCTAAATCCATAACCGCTGCATCAATCGTGATACCTTTGAATTCCTGTAGCGTTGCGCTTTCCTCTATCTCATTCTTCGGATTGCCAATACTGATACCGCTATCTAATCCATACACTCCAAATAGAATACAACCGATTGTTATCAGTGTAATGACTGCAAGATAAATTGTTCTCTTCATAACTCTCTCCTTTTTCGCATACAAACTCTACTCATTTTTTTCAATTATGAACCACTCAGTCTTTATAGCTTTCTATTCCCCGAAAGCATTCTTTACAAAAGTTTCAATCAGACTCGCGATTACCCATATAATCCATGTAATATGCCAGTCACCGCTTAAAAAGCTCCAGCATAGATAAATGCAGGTAATTGTCGGCCAGTAAACAGACATCACTGCCGCTACTGTCTTATTGGAATAACGAACCTCCTTCTGGGAAGCAACGAACGAAGCTCCCATGGTACCTGACTGATTAATCTTTAATGCCGTTTCATACGCAGAGCTTCTGGTACCTGCTATGATAAAGAAATATACACCGATAGCAACCAAAACCAGCAATATAACCACACCAAATGCCTCAAAAATGCCCTCAAGTCCCAGTTCGTCCAGAATCATAACCGGCACTACACTGATGATACAGCACAAAACGCCTGCAGCAATAAGCAATGCATTTGTCATTCTATAGTTTTCCCTCTGATTGTGTACATATTCTGTTGTTAAAAAATCAATACTGCACGGCTGTTTCACCAGGTAGTCCCACTTTCCCATCATTCCGCCTGAAATAATAAATGTCGCAACTGCAACTGCTATTGCCACAAACATAAAAATCAATCCGATAAAGTCGAACATCCCCATACTACTTGTTAAAATAGTGGCACACGGACTGCAGATGCATAAAAGTACACCAAATCCTATCAGATATCCGGAGCGAATCTTATCACGCAGATATCCCTTTACCTCTTCCAAACCGGCCTGCTTCCCTGCAGCATTATGCTCCGGATTCATATATCCGCTGATTCCCAGATCAAACGCAAGCTCATCCAGATTACCGAATTCTGAAATAACAATTCCTATCGCTTCGTTCTCGGACTTTCCTTCACTCTTAAGCTCTGTATACTTATCCTCCATCATCTGCCACAACTCATGCTTAGCCTTCTGAACCTCCGGGGTATTCGGTAATGTCTGAAACATTGACTCTAAATAATTTCTAATTGTTTCCATCTCTATTCTCCTCCTCAATAAACTTTTCTACGACTTCCTTCGTTAAGTTCCATTCTATACATTTTTCCTGATAATACTGCCTTCCGGCATCCGTAATCCGGTAATACGTTCTCTTCTTCCCGTTACTCATATCTTCATCATTAAAGGACTCAATATATCCGTTTTTCTCCATTCTGGTAAAAGCGGAATATAGGGTTGTTTCCTTAATCACATACTTTTCTTCGGACATGCTCTTGATTTGCTTGGATATCTCATATCCGTATGATGGCTTATCTAACAGAAGATACAGAATCATCGTGTCATTATAACCACGGATTACATCACTACTGATACTTACCATATGCTGACCTCCTTAATTTATTAGCAGGCTCTTCCCCTTATACTACGTCTGACAATACAACGTCTGTCGTTGCTATGTCTATCGTACTACGCCTGTCGTAGTATTAAAATAACATATCCTCTCTATGTGTGTCAATATGTTTTTTCAAATAACTTTGAAAATAACTTTGAAAACAGTTGCTCCAAATACAATTTATGTAACTATTCAGAGCCAATCTCACTGCAATCATTTAAACCAAACTTAATAAAAAAGAGACGTGAAAAATGAACATCATTTTTCACGTCTCATCGTAGAATATTTATCGCATATCATAGCTATTCTGCATTCTTATCCAATCCATAATATTGAATCAACTCTTCCTGATATGCAGAATCACTCGCTGCTCTTTCTAAATCCGCTTGCCTCTTATCGTGGATAAGACATAGAATCAACCGATTAACAATATCTTTTCCTTCTATTTTTCCTTCTATTTTTCCTTCTTCTTTTCCAGCCAGCTTATGGTCATTCCATGCTTTACACATATTCGTCGTTCCTCCTTTTTCATTAACAGGAATATGAATTCCTGTAAAAACATTGATTGTAGATACTGCTTCATTATCTAATTGCCTGAATACCGGATTACTGCTAATTACTTTATCCATCATTTCTTCACTTTTTGATGCCTTAATAAATTCCAATACCGCACCAAGAGATGTTTGGAATTTATCAAAATCGGTTATCTCTTCCGGGACAATCAGATGCAGACGGTAATTATCTACATATTTTAAAATCACTTCATACTTATCATCTATCATCTCATGCAGGGTTCTCGGTGCATCCCACGGCTCAGCTCCCCAATATACAGTCAAGGTAATGACCGGAGTCAGCTTATCTTCCTTCTTAAAACCAGACAAAAACTCTGCATCAGAGCAATAATCTTTCTCTCTCTTATGGCGTCTTGTCGCTTCATTTACCTGCGTACAATAATCCATGGCATCATATATCATATTTTTTATCGGCATAGCATAGTGTATGCTACTTTGATTCTCTACACCTAACAATACAAAAATTCCGTACTCTGTTGATTTAATGATAGCACTTTTGAGCAAATCCCGCCACTTCTGTTTTTGTGTTTCCTTCTTATCTGCCCCGAAAATTGACAACACCTTTGTTGTATCCCGTTCGCAAAGGTCTGTCGCCTTTATTACCTGCCTGCCCTCAAAAAGGTAATAATTAAATAAATCTGCAAATCTCTCGCTATCGGAAAGAAATTCTTTCGCTTTCGTATCTTTAGTTCCCATATATAACCTCACTTCATATAATAAATGTGAGAACGTTTGTTCTTGTGTTTATTATATGAAACCAAAGTATATTTGACAATATTTTTCGAAAATATGTTCGTTTTTTTGACTGCGTGCAAAAAAAAACATATTCCAAGGTTTCCCTTAAAATATGATTCTCTCAAATAGCAGGGGCAGTAGGAATCGAAC
>CAYLWP010000021.1:0-24154 GCA_964387365.1 uncultured Roseburia sp.
AATTCGACAAAATAATACTATAAATGACAAAATGCTACGGTTTTTCCGTAGCATTTTTCCTTATATAATGAATAACATAAGGTATTCACATACCGAAGTGGGTTAATTTTATAGGAGGGATTTTTTTATGAAGAAGAAAGTATTATCCGTAGTACTTAGTACTGCAATGTTAGTATCTCTTTCAGCTTGTGGATTACAGTCTCCGACAACTGATACAGCAGCAGATACAGCAACAACTGATACAGCTGCTACAACACCTGCAGCAGATGCAATCACATTGACATACGCAGAGGTTAATCCTCTTGATTCTATCGTAGGTCAGACAGCAACTGCTTTCAAGGAGAAGGTTGAAGAGCTTTCAGGCGGACAGATTATTATCGACGTTCAGGCAAGTGGTGTATTAGGTTCTGAGAACGACGTACTTGATACCATGCTTGGCGGTGGCGGAACAATTGATATGTCCCGTATCTCAGCATTCGCTTTAACAAGCTACGGCGGACAGAAGTCTATGTTACTCTCTCTTCCGTATACATTCGTAAGCCGTGATCATTTCTGGAACTTTGCTACATCTGAGTTAGCAGATGAGTTCTTATTAGAGCCACATGAGAACGGTAGTGGTGTAAGAGGTCTCTTCTACGGTGAGGAAGGCTTCCGTCATTTCTTTACAGTTGATCCTATCGACGGTATTGAAGATTTAGCAGGCATGAAGCTTCGTGTTTCTAACGACCCTGTTATGAACGGTCTTGTAGAAGGTCTTGGAGCATCTCCTACAGTTGTATCCTTCAACGAACTTTACTCTGCATTACAGACAGGTGTAGTTGACGGTGCTGAGCAGCCAATCGCAAACTACAAGTCTAATGCATTCCAGGAAGTTGCAGGCAACATGATCTTAGACGGACATACACTTGGTGCTATTCAGATAGTTATCACAGATGAAGCTTGGGATTCTTTATCTGCAGAGCAGCAGGGATGGTTAACAGAGGCTGGTGACTATGCTTCCCAGTTCAACCGTGAGCTTTCAGAAAGCGCTGAGCAGGAAGTATTAGATCAGTTAAAGGCTGATGGCATCAACATCGTTGAAGTAACAGATATCGCTCCATGGCAGGAAGCTGTTAAGAGCGTAATCGCTGACAATACAAAGGGTCAGGAAGAGTTATATCAGAAGATTCTTGATATGCAATAAAATAAAGTTTTAGTAGTATGTTTCCGAGCACAGGGAGAACACACACTCTTTGTGCTCTTTTTAAAGGGTTAGTTTTAAGAAAAAAGAATGGAGGAGAATGATATGCCAGCAATTTTTGAAAAGCTTGACAAAATCAAACCGGCATATGACGCTACATATAAGGTAGTACTGTTTATCTGTAAGCTTCTTTTGATTGCGGATATTGCAATTACCTGTTACGGCGTACTGGGAAGATATGTACCGTTTATTAAGAATACCGCATGGACAGAAGAGGTGATTCTTACTCTTATGTCTTACATGGTAGTATTATCTGCCGCACTGGCAATCCGTAGAAATGCACATATTCGTATGACAGCATTTGACCCATACCTCCCGAAGGTGTTGGTTAAGACTCTGGATATCTTAGCAGATATCGCAATTTTTGTATTAGCTTTTGTTATGGTTACCGTTGGTTGGAAGTATGCATCCACAATCGGTGCTAAGGGAACCTATATCAGTATGACCTGGTTATCCAAGTTCTGGATGTATTTCCCAGTTCCGGTAGCTGGTGTAGCTATGATTGTATTTGAAATCGAAGCATTTTATGAGCATATTAAAGTATTTTGGGTAAAGGAGGATAAGTAATCATGAGTGTAGAAACATTAGCAACCATAGTTTTAATCGGAAGCTTCCTCTTAATGATTATTTTAAGATTCCCTATTGCTTATGCAGTAGCAATTGCTTCCCTTTTCTGTCTTTTAACACAGGGACTTCCTCTTACCACAATCTGTCAGCAGATGGTAAAGGGTGTTAGTTCGTTTAGTTTGATGGCCGTGCCGTTCTTTATCACCATGGGTGCCCTTATGGGTTCGGGTGGTATATCCGAGAAGCTGGTAGCACTGGCAAATGCCTGTGTAGGCTGGATGCGAGGCGGTCTTGCAATGGTTAACGTATTAGACTCTTACTTCTTCGGCGGAATCTCAGGTTCTGCGGCAGCAGATACCGCTTCCCTTGGAAGTATCTTAATTCCTATGATGGTAGAGCAGGGATACGATGACGACTTTGCAGCAGCAATGACAATTACCTCTTCCTGTGAAGGTTTATTGGTTCCACCCAGCCACAACATGGTTATCTATGCATCTGCAGCAGGTGGTATTTCCGTAGGAAGCTTATTCCTTGCAGGTTACTTACCGGGTGCTCTTTTAGCAGCTTCCCTGATGGTTGGTGGTTATATTATTTCTGTAAAGAGAAATTATCCCAGAGGTGATAAGTTCAGCATTAAGAACCTGCTTAGACAGTGTAGAATTTCCATTTGGGCATTCTTTGCAATCGTTATTGTAGTAGTAGGTGTTGTTGCCGGTGTATTCACTGCAACAGAGTCTGCAGCTATCGCTGTTATCTACAGCTTGATTGTCAGCCTTTATATCTATAAGGGACTTGACTGGAAGGGTGTATGGAAGGTATTAGAGGAATGTATCGATACGTTATCCATCGTTATGATTCTGATTTCTACCTCAAGTATCTTCGGTTACTGCTTAACAACACTGCATGTACCTGATAAGGCAGCAAAGGCTATTATCGGTGTAACAGATAACCCATACTTACTGGCACTCTTACTGAATGTTATCTTATTAGTACTCGGATGTATCATGGATATGGCACCAATCATCCTGATTGCAACACCTATCTTACTTCCGATTGCAACCTCTATCGGTATTGACCCGATTCAGTTTGGTATCATGATGGTACTTAACTGTGGTATCGGTTTATTGACACCTCCTGTTGGTTCCGTATTATTTATCGGTTCCGCAGTATCCAAGGTTCCTATGGAGCGACTGGTTAAGGCAACCTTACCATTCTATCTTTGCATGATCGTAGCACTTTTATTAGTTACCTACATTCCTGCAATCAGCCTTGCTATTCCATGGGCATTCGGATATGGTCAATAAGCAGAATTGGTTCATATGAAAGGTGTTTATTGATGGAATTTAGTTTTAAAAGTGAGATTACGGTTTGGGATATATGGAAGCTGTCGATGCACAACATTTATCGTTCCATGGTAGGAATCAGTAATATTGTATTTTCCATGGGCATTATCCTGCTTACCTATCGGTTCTGGAATGAGATGGAAACGATACTTAGAAGTATTCTGGTTGTCGTTTGTATTCTGTTCCCGATTATGCAGCCGATTATGATTTACTTGCGTGCAGCCAATCAGGTAAAGGCGTTACCTAAGGATATGCTGCTTGAAATCAATGGGACAGGTATCCATGTTTCGGGTAATAATCAGAAATCTCATATACAGTGGAATCGTGTCCGAAAAGTGATTGAGGAAAAGGGGATTGTTATTCTTGCCATTGAAGGCGGAAGAGGTTATATGCTGACCGACAGGACACTGGGAACACAGAAAGAAAGTTTCTTAGATTACATTAAATCACAAATTGTTGATAAAAAGTAAATGAAAAGCAAAGCGGTTTATACGTTTTCATATGTATGCTGCTTTGCTTTTACTATACTTTTATGGTATTTTTAATTCAGACATAAGCCGGATTATAGTGAGAAATAAAAGGTGGGGAGCAGTTTGCGGAGGCGTATCAGACAGCAATGGCAGTCATTGACAATCAAAAAGAAAATATCGGTTTTTACATGTATTGTATTTTTGTTTTTTGTCATGTCGATTATTTTTGATGTATGGGTGCTTAAATTTTCTTTGAGCGATTTTAATCATATTCTGGTAGAGAATGCACAAAGTATTCAGCTGGTGCAGGATTTGGAGGAGGAAAACCGTTTATTCCGGGATTATCTGCAGCATAAGGGCAATGTGACAATAGAAGTGCTGGAAGAATGCATGGAACGTACGAAAGAGTCCGTGTATGCCATGCCCTTTGAGTATAAGATGATTGGTGAAGCAAGGTATGCACAAACCTGGGCATTGCGTAACAGTTACGAGGTGTATGTGCAAAGCCGGACAAGCTTTTTGGAAAAGGGAAGAACAAATCTATCCTACGTTACTGACCTTTACAGAATATACGATATGCAGGAATATATTTTGTCTTATGCAAAGACCTTGATGATGCAGACACTGGAAGCAGGAAACGAAGATTACGGAGAAAGAGTGCCAATGCTTCTTAGTATGCCGTGGATTGCATTATGTTTTGGCAGTGCTTTGTTGATTATGGTCTTTGAGCTTTCCACAGTGATGAAAAATACTTTGATTGCACCGATCATGAAGTTAGTAACGGCGGCAAAGCGGATTGCCGGAAATGATTTCTTCATCGAGGATGTGCAGGTGGAGAATCAGGATGAGCTGGGTGAGCTGGTTCATGCCTTTAATAAAATGAAATTTGCGACGGGAGAATATATTACTGCGCTGGAGGACCAGCGTATGACACTGGACCGTCTGCATGAGGAGGAGCTGGAAAAGCTCGAGATGGAGAAGCAGCTGGAGTCCATGCATTTGAAGCTTCTTCGAAGCCAGATTAATCCGCATTTTTTGTTTAATACACTGAATGTGATTGCGGGAATGGCTAACCTGGAGGATGCGGAAACAACAGAGAAAATGATTAATGCACTGAGTTCTTTGTTCCGCTATAACCTGAAGACACCGGAGGCTGAGGTTGCACTTGCCAGGGAGCTTAAGGTAGTAGAGGATTATATGTATCTGCAGCAGATACGATTCGGAAATCGAATTACATATGAGATTTCCTGTGGGGTAGATAAGGAAAGAGTGGAAGTACCGACCTTCTTTTTACAGCCTTTGGTGGAGAATGCTATTATTCACGGAATTGCGCCGAGAGAAGAGGGCGGAAAAATTATGATTCGTATCTGGGAATATGAAGATACACTGCATATTTCTCTTAACGATACCGGTGTTGGTATGGATGAAGAGAAGCTTAAGCTGCTGCGTACCAGACTGGAGGGAAAGGACGAAGAGAATAAGGGTATCGGATTAAGTAATGTATATCACAGAATTATGACCTTATATCAGGGCAGCAAGGTAGAGGTCTTTAGCAGGAAAATGGAAGGAACTCTGATTAAAATCGAGATTCCTTATAACAGAAAGGTGAAGAGTGAGTAATGTACCGTATTTTGGTAGCAGATGATGAACCAATTGAAAGAAGGGTTGTTTCCAAGAAAATTCATAAATTTTTTCCGGAGCAATTTGAAATTATAGAAGCTGTGAACGGAAGAGAGGCAATAGAGCTTTTTGAGAAAAACCAATGCCATATTGCGATTCTTGATATTGAAATGCCGGGAGTTGACGGGCTGGAAGCGGCGCAGACTATCCGTGAGAATAATAAGGTGTGTGAGATTATTATTCTGACTGCCTTTGATGAATTCAGTTATGCAAAAAGAGCGATAGCAGTCAGAGCGTTAGATTATCTGTTGAAGCCGGTTGCAGATAATGAGCTGATTACAGGCCTGGAGGAAGCGGTGAGGCGTCTTGAGGAATATGAGAGTATGAATCGGCAAATACCAGATGAGGAACCGGAAGTAGAGGACGACAGGGAGAAGCTTGATAATGCCAGACTAAAGGCGGTGTCCGAATATATAAGGGATTATATTGATTCGCATTATCAGGAGGATTTGTCCCTGCAGGAGGTGGCAAACTCGCTTCATTACTCTGAGGCGTATTTTTGTAAGCTGTTTAAACAGTGCTTTGATAAAAGCTTTATTGTATATTTATCTGAGCTTCGCATCGAAGCAGCCAAGAAGCTTTTGACGGATGTTTCCGTTAATGTCAAGGATATCAGCCAAAGAGTCGGTTATCATGATTCCAATTATTTTACAAAGGTATTTAAAAGAAATACCGGCGAAACACCGAGTGAATACAGACTGCGTGTGTTGAGTGAGCAGAAGAGATAAGAGATGGTAAAGGATACATGGAATAAGGAAAGTGGCAGGTTAAAGAAAGACATGGTTCATGAGAATAATAAGAAGACAATTGGAATTGTATTAGCTGGTGTACTCATATTCTTTTTCGTTTTAATTGTTTATAGCATAGCGAGGTCACCTGGAGAAACTGTGCCTGAGTATGTCTTTTTATATGCGGAAAATCAGACCAGCGACTATCCGACTACCTTGGGTGCATTGGAGTTTGCAAGGCTGGTAGAGGAAAGAACAAACGGGAAAATTCGTATTCTGGTAAAGGCCGAGGGAGAGCTTGGAACGGAGGGAGAGGTTATTCAGCAGATGCAGTTTGGCGGGATTGACTATGCCCGTGTATCAATATCCCAGCTGGCAGAAACCATACCGGATATGAACGTGTTGCAGCTGCCGTATCTGTATAAGGATTCTGCGCATATGTGGCGTGTGCTTGACGGGGAAATCGGAGATGATTTTCTGGAAATATCCCAGGAATATGACCTGATTGGGCTGTCCTGGTATGATGCGGGTGCCAGAAATTTTTATAATTCAAAAAGACCAATTACGCGTCTGGAGGATATGCAGGGTATGCATATCCGTGTGCAGGGCTCCCAGATGATGGCGGATATGGTGCAGTCACTTGGCGCGATTGCTATCAAGATGGATTATGATGAGGTGTATTCCAATCTGCAGAAGGGGGTTGTGGACGGCGCAGAGAATAACCTGCCCTCCTACGAAGCGATGCTCCACTATGAGGTAGCGGGGTATTATACCAATGATGAGCATACCAGAGTACCGGAAATCCAGCTTTGCGCAAAAAATACATGGGATAAACTCTCTTGGGAGTATCAGGAAATTATTCGGCAGTGTGCAAAGGAGTCTGCCGAATATGAAAGAGAGCTCTGGAAGGCACGGGAAGAGAAGTCAAAACAGATAGCCATAGATAAGGGGGTACAAATCATAGAGCTGTCTGAGGAAGAGAAACAGCGCTTCCGAAATGCCGTATCAGAGCTTTATAAAACATATTGCGGCGACTATATGGATATAGTGAATGAGATATTGGCGTTGCAGTAGATAATGCTAACAAAAATATTAAATGTTAACATAACTTGTCTTCCAGCCATCTCATAGCGGTATATGCGTATACTGCACTTCCAAAGGCGAGTGCGTCATCGTCAAACGCAACCTTAGGGTGATGGAGCGGATGGCAGTAGCCCTTAGCCGGTTCGCCGGCAGCAAGGGCGAGCATGATGGAAGGAACCTTGTGGCTCACATAAGCAAAGTCCTCAGAGCCGGAGCTTTTAGAAGCTTTTCCATTGCCGGACAGGGAGCTTAACTGTCCCGTTGAAAATGCTTTTTGGTTGCCAAGGAGCTCCCTAGTATATGCCAAGATACGCGGAGCAAGCGCATTGTCATTTGTAAGTGTCGGACAGCCGCTTCCGAAGGAAACGGTTGCAGAGGCACGAAAAGTGGAGGCAATTCCTGTTGCAATCTCGGTCATTCGCTGCTTGATAAAAGCTCTCGTTTCCTCATCATAGGTACGAAGTGTACCGCCGAGCTCTGCTGTGTCCGGAATGGCATTTGCAGCATTACCTGCATGAATGGTACCGATCGTGAGTACTGCGGAATCAAAAATGAACAGCTCTCTTGCCGCAATTTCCTGAAGACCGATGATGATGTGTGCGGCGACTGTAATCGGGTCAATGCCGTTATTGGGTGTTGAGCCGTGACATCCTCTGCCCTGGACCTGAATGGTAAAATAATCGGCAGCCGGTGCACTCACCCCGCCGTCACAAACAACAACCGTTCCTGTCGGAAGAGGAACGCCTGTCATAACATGAATCATGAGAGCAGCTTCTACATCAGGATTCTTAAGCACTCCGTTTTCTATCATATCTTTAGACCCCTCGAAGATTTCTTCAGCAGGCTGAAACATAAGCTTAATCGTACCTTGAATTTCATCCTCGTGTTCCTTCAAAAGCTTTGCGGCGCCAAGCAGCATGGTGGTGTGCATATCATGTCCGCAGGCATGCATATTTCCGTTATCAGAGATAAAATCAACATCAGCCTCCTCCTTGATGGGGAGCGCATCCATATCGGCACGAAGGAGAAACACCCCTCCGGGCTTTTTGCCGCCTGCAAGTGCAACAATACCGGACTTGCCGCAGTCTGACGGTTCATAGCCCATTTCCGAGAGCTGCTTTTTTACATATGCCTTTGTTTCCGTGAGAGCAAAGCCGGTTTCCGGATGGGTATGAAGATAGTGTCTGATATTGATCAGCTTTGTTTCGAGCGCTTTTGCTTCCTGTGAAATCTGTGTTTTTTCCATGAGCTTCCCTCCTAATTTTCCCTTTTTCTTTATCATAGCATGGATAAAATGTAAGTCAACGTGGCTTTTGTCGTATTCTGCGATGGGAAAATATGACATTTGATAAAGTCAGAATATTCAGAAGTAAGCATACAAAGTGACAGAATGAATATGTGCAATATAACGATGTTCGAAAATCTAGCAAATAAATCAGAAAAAACATTGTAAAACCGAAAGATAAATGATATGATACAGACATAAACAGAAGATAAAAAGAACAAAGTACAAAAGATAAAAATGATTACTTGAAAGCGAAAATACAGGACAGCTTTCCTGGGAAAAGGAGGTATAGATCGTTGGGACGTTAAGTACCTAATCTTCAATATGAGGTGGTAGTACCTGATAACTCCACGAGAAAGACCTTAAGCAAATATGAGAAGAAGAGATACAGAAGACACAGAAAATGTAAGATATGAGAGTATAATGCAAAGAATAGATGGGTTTGCTGATTGCAGCCTATGCCATATGGAGCATGGAAGAGGGAATGTCGGTGGTAGAGTATTATTTCCGGTTTGTGGTGATACTTGCAGGTATTGTAATTGGTATGCTGTTACAGCTTCCGCTTCATGAAGCAGGACATCTGCTTTTTGGTCTGGCATCAGGATATACCTTTAATTCTTTTCGTATCGGTAGCTTTATGTGGATACAGGAGAATGAAAAAATCCGATTCAGAAAAAAATCACTGGCAGGTACGGGAGGTCAGTGTCTGATGAACCCACCAGAGCCGGTAAATGGAAAAATTCCCTATATCTTATATAATCTTGGTGGTTCTCTGATGAATGTAATCATAAGTTTTATTTTTCTTGTACTGTTTATCATAAGCGGGGGCAGGAGCATGGTATCATTCTTCTTATTCGGTATAGTCATTATAGGTCTGCCCCTTGCATTTATGAATGGTGTGCCGATGAAGACGGCGTTGCTTGTAAATGATGGTTACAATATGGTATCCATCGGGAAAAGTGAAGAAGCGATGCGTGCCTTTTGGATTCAGTTAAATGTAAATAAAGAGATGTCTAAGGGTGTCAGAGTAAAGGATATGCCACAGGAATGGTTTAGCATGCCTTCTGATGAGGGTATGAAGAATGTCATGGTTGCTGCGGTGGGTTTTTTTGCCTGCAATCGACTAATGGATGAGCACCGATTTAAGGAGGCGCATGCCGGGCAGGAGCATTTGCTGGAGCTTGAGTCTGCGATGGTCGGAGTACATCGTAACATGCTGATTTGCGACAGCATATTTTGTGAGCTGCTTGCCGAAAAGCGTGAGGATAAGCTTGCAAAAATGAACGATAAGGAATTAACAGCCTTTAGAAAGTCTATGCAGACAAATCCAAGTATACTGCGAACAGAGTATGCCTATGCCTTACTTTATGAAAAGGATGAAAAGAAAGCTAAGCAGATTATGGAACAGTTTGAGAAATGTGCGTTAACTTATCCATATCAATGCGATATTGAAAGTGAGCGGGAGCTTATAGAAATAGTCCAAAAGGCATGTGAGTAATGGGTGTTAGGTGATTGCGAAAAGAATCTTCATTCAGTATAATATCCACGTACATTATGAAAAATGAGAGGAAAAAAATATGAGTCAAGGTAAGACAAAAACAATGACTATAGTCGGATTAATGACGGCGTTAACTTGTATTCTGGCTCCAGTCAGCATTGCGATTCCAATCAGTCCTGTGCCAATTTCACTGGCTACCTTGGCAATCTACTTTTCAGTGTATGTGCTCGGAGGAAAACGTGGAACGATAAGCTGTGTCATTTATCTGCTAATCGGATTTGCAGGCTTGCCAGTTTTTTCATCCTTTACAGGCGGTGTTGGAAAGCTGCTCGGACCCACAGGCGGATATATGATAGGATATGTATTTATGGCATTAATTTTTGGCTTTTTTATAGACAGATGGGCAACAAAGTATGTCCTTCATATTGTAGGGATGGTGCTTGGAACCATAGTCTGCTATCTGCTAGGAACAGTATGGCTTAGTATTCAGGCACAGATAAGCTTTTATGCAGCACTCGGTGTAGGCGTGCTTCCGTTTATTCCGGGAGATATCGTGAAAATGATTATTGCCATGGCAGCAGGCTTGGCAGTAAGGAAACGATTGCGAAAAGCAGGGTTAGAATAGTGATTATATCTGGGAGGATGACAGAGTGAAAAAAATATTTGGAATTATGATTTCGGTGATAGCGTTTGTTTTGGTATTAGGTAGTGCTGTTAGTTTGTACTTGGATATGCAGATGAAAGAAGCATTAAGTGCATCGGTAGGAATCATCGGTGGAGCCGATGGTCCGACAAGTGTTTTTATCGCAGGAAGACTTGGAACACCGTGGGGGCTATATATTGTGACTGTAGTGGTGGTTATTGTAACAATAATATATTTTGTAAAAAAACATAAAAGATAATGAAATAGGTGACATGAAAAAGCTACGATAAACGATTCGTAGCTTTTTTTGTTGCAAAAGCCCGACAAGCGATATTGTGCTTGCACAGAATATCATTTGTCAAAGTCATTATTTGTCAATAAGACCTCGAAAAAAACGA
Source organism: uncultured Roseburia sp. (assembly GCA_964387365.1). Classification (GTDB taxonomy): domain Bacteria; phylum Bacillota; class Clostridia; order Lachnospirales; family Lachnospiraceae; genus COE1. The sequence continues at coordinate 10,936 of CAYLWP010000021.1, forward strand.
ATGCAACGTACTACCATACGGATTCATATGAATAAAAAAGAACTTGCTATAGAATAAGCTTACAAGAAAACGAAACAAAAAAGGAGTGTTAAATATGGGCCTTAAGATTGAAAACCTAATTAAGACATATGGTGATTTCAGGGCGTTAAATAATGTTTCATTAGAAGCCGAAAATGGCAAAATACTCGGAATATTAGGAAGAAATGGTGCAGGAAAGACGACAACCATTAAGAGTATTATGGGAATTATTGAGCCGGATAGCGGTTCGATTACCTATGATGGAGTTGATATCCGAAAGACAAAGGTATCGATTGGGTATTTGCCGGAAGAAAGAGGATTATACGTTAACGCAGTAGTAAAAGACCAGTTATTGTACTTTGCTATGTTAAACGGAATGGATAAGAAAAAAGCGTTAGCAGAAATCAAGAAACTTTTGGAAGAATTCAAAATTCCCGGTTACCTGAATAAAAAGGTAAAAACACTTTCAAAAGGAAATAAGCAGAAGATTCAGTTAATCAGTGCGATTCTTCACAAACCGCAGATTGTGATTTTGGATGAACCGTTTAGTGGTTTGGATCCGGTCAACATTGAGCTGTTCAAGAATACCATATTAAACCTGAAGAAGCAGGGTACAACAATTCTGTTCAGTAGTCACCGAATGGAAGATGTGGAAGAGATGTGTGACCGAATTGTGATGCTGAACAAGGGTAACGTGGTTGAGAATAATACGGTTCAGGGACTGATTGATAAATATTCAAGAGAAGATGTTATGAATGTCGTAACCAATGCAGATATCACAGAATTGGTATCACAGAATGATTTGACATTAGTAAAGCGTGAAGAGATGAGCTTTGATGTGCAGTTCAAGGATTATAAGAACTTGCAAAATCTCTACAGAAGTATCTTGGATGCAGGAATTGAGCTACAGGAGATTCGCAGCAGAAAGACATCTTTACAGGAAATCTTTATAAAGGAGTTGGCGGACAATGAGTAATAAATCGGGAAAAGTAATATGGTTTACCTTGAAGCAGGTAATTTCTTCAAATTGGTACTGTCTGATTACTGTTTTGGGAATTGTATGTGTGTTTTTGTCTACACAGATTGATAAGATTATCGGAGCAATCTTCGGGACAACCGTGGATGCAGCAGGACAGACAAGCGTGTTAATGACAGCGGAAGATGCAACATTTCTTTTACAGATTGTAATTGTACTGGTTCTGTTTTTGTTAATCATGGTATATGGCTCTAATATTGCAAACTCTGTAGTGGAAGAAAAAAGCGGAAGAATTATTGAAACATTACTTTGCTATGTAAAGCCGTTAGACCTTCTGGTTGGAAAAGTAACAGGCTATATACTCGGTATCGTAGTACAGATAGCAATCTGGGGCGGATACTACGCAGTATTGGATATGGTAATGGAATTACCGGAAAATCCGGTGTTTGTAACCTTGGGAGAGTTACCGGTTCAGGTATATGTACTTTTATTAACATCCATTGTACTCGGATTCATGATGTATGCCTTTGCCTTCGCAGCATTATCCTCTTATGCGGATAATGCACAGGACTCAACGCAGTTGATGTTCCCGGTGGCGATGGTGGTAATGCTGGCATATTTCTTAAGTATCTCCATTATGAGTGGTTTCGGCGGAGCTTGGGCAGAGGTATTAGCTATGGCACCGTTCTTCTCTCCGATTGTATCCTTTGTAACAACGGATTTGATCAAACTGACATGGAGCGAGGTAGCAATAAATGCGGGTGTACAGCTGGTAGAAGTAGTTATTGTAGCACTGATTTGTGCAAAGGTATACAGACGTGGGGTTGTTAGCTATGGACTCAAGAAGATATCTTTCAAAAAATTATTCAAAAAATAGAAAAGGGATATCAAAATAAAAAATGGTATATAATCCAATCTTTGACAGATTGAAAAAATAAAATCGCTGTAATCCCAGTAAATATGGGAAATACAGCGATTTTTTGCCATTTGTATGATGGGATAAATCCCTGTTCCTGTATTTCAGCAAAGTTCATTGCTTTTAAGGTAGACAGGTCGTGCCGTTACAATTAAAGGTAATAACAAACTAATAATTACAGATAGAACAATATATTTCTTCTTCATATGTTATACATTTTTATTATCCTGCAAGAAATGATAACAATTTGTAATATTACTACAAAATGCAGTAGAAAAAAATACATTATATGCATCATAAAGATAAAACATTTTCTTTGTGATTATAATGGGATAAAATTACGAATGTAAGAACGAGCAAGAGAAAGGAGGGAAAAGAATGGCAGATAACAAGAAGAAGAAAAAGAAGACAGGTTGTGTTACTATCGTTGTTGTTTCCGTAGGAATCACAGCTGCTGGTGTTGTTTCAATTTAATGATGTAGCAAAAGAAGAGATAAAATAGGAGGAGAAAAAAATGGCAGATAACAAGAAGAAGAAAAAGAAGACAGGTTGTGTTACTATCGTTGTTGTTTCTGTAGGAATCACAGCTGCCGGTGTTGTTTCAATCTAATAAGAAATGAATAAAAGTTAAGTAAAAGCAGAGTATCAATAGTATCAGGAAAGGTGCTGCTTAATTATGAAAATTTATAATGTTGTTCGGAGTCTGTAAGTGCAGATATCCGAACAACTTATGAAGAAAGAGGGAAAAAGATGGAAGGTAAGAAAAAAGAAAGCCTATGGGCAATTTTGGTTAGTGTAGTAGGTTGTGCATATATTTTATTTCAGACATTAGCAGTTTCTATAGCAGAGAAAACAATTATAGATTTTTTGATAGTAACAATGGTTGTTCCGGCAGTAGTGCTTATTATTAGTGGTATACTTCTAGGAAGAAAGAATAAGCTGATGCAGTCGTTACCTTGTCTTTTGTTGGTATCAGTAATTGTATTCGGTGCATCTATCTTCAGTACAGTTTATTCGTATCAGACAGGCAATATATTCGAAATGTTAAAAAATACACAGACTGCAAATAACATTGTATTAGAAATCAATGAACATATTACATTTGGAACTGTTATTCAACAGGCAATGATTTGTCTTGCGTGTGCATGTATTGGAAATGGAATTGGAAATAAAACAGTAGGCGTCTTAAAGGCAATTAGAAATTAGGGGGCATATATGTTAGAGATAAAGTCGGTTAATAAAGAATTTGGCGAACGTAAGATATTAAAAGGAATTGATCTTACTGTAAATAATGGAGAAATCATAGGTTTGTTAGGAAAAAATGGTGCAGGTAAAACAACTTTGATTAAGTGTATTAATCAGTTGTATCAGTTTCAGGGAAGCATCCGGGTGAATGAACTTACTTATGAGGATAATTCAACAGAGTATTTAAGAAATGTGGGTATTTTGTTAGAGCCAAGTTACTATGATTATATGACAGCCTCTGAGAATTTGAGAGCGTACGCTTCATTGAGTGGTGTACGTTTTCAAGATGTAGAATCAGATATTAGTGAGCTGCTGGATATTATTGGTTTAGGTGATGCCATGGAGAAAAAAGTAAAAGAGTTTTCTTTTGGTATGAAACAGAAGCTCGGAGTAGCTATGGCGTTTGTGAAGAAGCCGGATGTATTAGTATTGGACGAACCATCTATAGGTGTTGATCCTAAAGGATTGGATTCCATGTTTGAGATGTTGAAGACTTTTGCCAGAAGAGATAATATGGCAATTATATTCTCCAGCAATAACTTAAAAGAGGTTCAGGATATCAGTGATAAGATATCTTTCTTAAAAGATGGAAAGATTATTGAAACACTAACTACATCAGAAATGTTAGATCTTGAGAACTCATATACAATCAGTGTAAAAAATCCTCTTTCGGAGCAACTGTGTGCATCTGTACGTCAGATTGAAGAGGATGCAATTTGCGGAAGTCGAATAAGGGTTGGAAATTGCGAGAATATGAATCGAGTTATTCAATTATTGATGCAAGAGGCGAATCTGATTACAGATATCGAAAGAGAAAATAAATTCCTTAAAGCATTTTATAGTTAGGGGGACTACATAATGAAAAATATAATGAAGCTTGAATTTAAAAAGATATTTTCAAAAAAGGATGTAATGCTTATGTTTGGCATTATCATATTAGTCCCATTAATAATGGCGCTTTGCATCGTGAACAAAGTTGCAGGAATTAACTTTGGCGGTGCGGTATCTGTAGATGGTTATAGCATATTAATTTGGAGTTTTTTAAAGTATTTGTTTGTATTGTATTTGGTACCAATTTATGTGAGTTGTACTTTTCTTGGAAAAGAAATAGAGACTCGAAGTATTAATATTATGCTGTCTAATCAGAAGAGAAGCTATGTTTTAGCGGCTAAGGTAATCGCATATGCGATAGTTTTGACATTATTTTTTGTATTATTCCAAATATCAGGTGTTTTGTCATTTCATTTATTCTTAGCTGGAACAGAGTATGGTGCAGTAATGTCAGCATCTGTAATAGATGTTGCATTTATCTATTTGTTCCAGTTGTTAGAATTATTATTTGTATTATTTTTAGCAGTTATCTTATGTTGTTTTATCAAGGGTAATGCTGCTTTATTATTAGGAATGATTGTGGTGATCTTGCAGAGAGTATTAGTTAATTTTGACGGTATTAAGAGATTTGTACCATATTATATTTCAGATTATACAAGTTATTTGTTGCTGCCGGAAGAGGGTTTAACAGGTTATAATGTGATGTCAACAGTAGTATATGCAGTAATATTGACAGTATTGGTATATGGAGCAACAAGAATTTGGAAAAAGAGAGATTTCTAGTTCGGGAGTGAAGAGCAATGTATAAGTTTAATGATTCTGTAGAACAAATAGTATTGGGTGAAAAAAAGTTTTTGGCAGATTTCTCAAGTGGTGCATTTGTACCACTTGATGAAAATCGAGTAGCGATATTGGGTGAACATTATTTAGAAAAAAAATACAAGAAAGAGGACTTTGCTTTGGATTCTGATTTTTGGCAGGAATTAGTTGAGGCAGGTTACTTTGAAACTATAGAACAGCCATTGGCAACAGCATATTTACATATTACAAATATTTGTAACTTGAATTGTATTGGTTGTTATTCGTTTGATAGAACAAGAAATTGTAAGGATAAGTTATCTTTTGAAAATATAAAACACATAATAAATGAATTATATCAGAATGGCGTAGAGAATCTGATAATTTCAGGCGGTGAACCTACCATCAGACATGATTTGGTAAATATCGTGGCATATGCTAAGAGTATAGGTATTAGCACTATTCAGGTAATTACTAATGGAACCAGATATGATGAAGAGAAGTTAAAGCAGCTTAAGAATTACATTGATGCATTAGCTGTTTCTATAGATGGTTATAGTCATGATAATCCAAAATTTATCAGAGATGAAGGAACATTTCCTAAGGTTGTTAGATTTGTAGAGGGGGCAAGGGACTTAGGAATACCGGTTTCAATCCTTCCTACACTACATCGCTGTAATGTGGAGCATATCGAAGATTATATTAAGTTAAGTCAGCAGTTAAGAGTTGGTATTAGCTTTAGCTTATTAACCTGTTCGGGAGAGCTGGAAAGTTACATACCGACAGAAGAAAATCTTGATTTCTTAGCGTCTTATTTATACAAATATATGAAGAGCGGAGTGGTTCCGCTACAGGATTATACAACACTAGAGGCAAAGAAGAGCTGTGGAGCAGGTGAGAATATTATCAGTGTAACAGCAGAGGGTGATGTATATCCATGTCATATGATGCATGATACAGATAAGAAAATGGGTAATCTGTTAACAGAGTCATTAGAGAATATTTTAAGAAGTGCAATACAGATTCCATCGGTAGATCAAATACATAAATGCAACGAATGTGCAGTTAGAAATGTATGTGGTGGCGGTTGTAAGGCGAGAGCATTATTGATGGAAGGTACTTGGGATACGCCGGATCCGTATTGCGGAATGAATCTTAAGTTTTATTCACAGTTTGTAGAGGAGTATATAACATATGCATGAGAATAAAAGTTTAAAGATGGAACACTATTTTAATGGGGTAATAAGGGTTACAATGTATACCATTTTACCTCTTATAGGACTAGTAGCTTGGGTAATCGGAGTTCCTATTCTATTATATGGTGGTGTTATGAGTAGTCTTGATTATGCAGAAAATGCTTTTCAAGTATTATTCATTTTCTCCCTTCCGATGTTATTATTTCTTACATTATTGCCTATATTGCTTGAGAGAAATAGGAAAGTGTCATGGCAGGAATTGGGTCTGAAGTTTGAAAAAAGTAAGAAAAACGTTTTTTTCTTAGCGCTCAATTTGTTTGTTGCAATATATTCTCTGTATAGAATGATAATAAGCGGTGGAGATTTGGAGAAGAGCCTTCCAATCATTATGCAGATGATAGTAATTGGAATCTCAGAGGAAACGATTTGTCGCGGTGTAATATATCATGAGATAAAAAGCTTCTTAAATAAAGATTTAATATGTGTAATCATTAGTTCTTTATTGTTTAGCTTTGTATTTCATTCAGGTGATACAGACTTGGCGAACCTATTGATTCGTTTACCATTAGGATTGGTGCTTGGAAGTGCAAGATATTATACCGGAAGCATATATAACAGTATAGCGATGCATATTTGGTATAACGCACTTGTAATTACTATGTAAGAAAAGGAGGGGTTATGGGAGTATTATACAAATATTTATTTCGCTATAAGGGAATGAGTCTGGCAAGAATCTTTACAAATATTTGTAAAGCAGGCTGTTCGGTACTCCTATCAGTATTTCTTGGCAATATTTTAGATGGATTAACATCTGTTGATAAAAGTTTTTTGCTTACATCGGTTAGAAATTGTATTCTTTTAATTACAGTTTTTATTACTATATCAGCTATCGATGTTATAGTAACAACTCTTCAGACGAAAAAACTTTTAGGACATATAAAACATGATATATTTTCAAAAATAATACATGGAAGTATGGAACAGTATAGAAGTACGCATAGCGGAAAATATATCTCTATTTTAAATAATGATATTACAATTATAAAAAATGAATTTATTAATAATTTTTTTGAATTAATATTCCAGGTTCTATCATTCATTCTGTCGTTAATCGTTATGATACGAATCAGTCCGATTGTTACAGGCATTATTATCGGAATGTCATTTCTAAGTATGGTGGTTGTATCAAAGATATCAGAGAAAATGATGCAGCAGCAACAGAAATATTCGGAAAGCTTAGAAAATGTTACGAAGCTTGCATCTGATATTTTCTCGGGAATACTTGTAATAAAGAATTATAATATTACGAATAAAATTGAGCAGATTTATTATAATAATGATGATATTGTAGAGGAGCACAGAAAAAACTATACGATTATTGTAGGAATTATTAATATTTTGATGGTTTGCTTCAGTATGGTATCCTACCTGACCATTATTATTTTTTGTGCAACTTCAGTAATGAATAGTTCTTTGTCTGCCGGAACTGCCTTAATTATTATTCAGTTGAGTAGTAATTTGACAGATCCGATTAATGAGATTATATCGCTGTTTAGTGCAATGAATTCTGTAAAGGGGATTGGAGAGAAGATAGCGGCGATAAAAGAGAGAGAAGATGCAGCAGACAAAGGAAGTATAAAGAAAGATTCTTATGAAACAGGTATTACATTAGATAATGTCACTTTTGGATATACAGAGGAGACAGGTGCGATTATAAAGGATCTTAATTTGGAAATACAAAAGGGTAAAAAATATGCAATTGTGGGTGAAAGCGGCTCGGGTAAGACGACGTTATTGAAATTGCTGTTAAAGTATTATGACAATTATTCGGGAAGTATATTCATCGATGGAGAAAATATACAGGAGATTGAGTCAGAAAGCTATTGTCATTTAATATCATCTATGGAGCAAGATTCCTTTATTTTTGATGAGACCCTGAGAGATAATCTATGCTTGTATGAGAATTATAGTGAAACAGAAATACAATATGCAATTGAAAACGCAGGGTTGAAACAGGTAGTTAAGAGATTACCACAGGGATTACAGACTGTTCTTGGAGAAGGAGGAGCTAATCTATCAGGTGGAGAACGTAAGAGAGTTGCGTTTGCCAGATTATTATTGAAAAAGACGCCAATTCTTCTATTAGACGAAGCGACCTCGAACTTGGACAATAATACAACTATGAAAATAGAGGGGCTAGTACTTAATAATCATGAATTAACACTAATATCAGTAACACACAAACTGATAAAGAGTATATTGGAAAGATATGATGAAGTAATCGTATTGAAGAGCGGTAAGGTAATTGAGAAAGGTTCTTTTCAACAACTTATAACAAATCAGGGATATTTCTATAATTTATATAGTGCACAGACAATGGGTATATAGGAGGCTAAAGATGTATTATTTAATAGCAGACAGGTTGGTATGCCTGCTCAAGAAGAGAAATATTATTAAGAAAGAAAACAATAAAATAATGAAAACGGTTATAGAATATATAGTAACCATGTTCATTAATGCGATATTAGCAGCAGGTATTGGTCATACCTTCCAGATAGAAAGTAAGTTAATTGTTTTTAGTATTTTCTACTCCATTTTAAGAGTGAGTGCAGGAGGATGCTACCTGAAGCTGGATATGAAGAATTCTGTTATGAGATGGGCGCTTGCAGTAGTGTTAATTCGAGTGGCAGAGATTGTCGCTTTGGATATGGCCGAAAAATGGATTATGGTGAGTTTCATATTAATGAGTGCAATGACTGTATTAGCATTCGCACCTTGTAAGTCAGGAAAAACAGAACTTCCGGACGTAGTGAAACAAAGCATGCGTAAGAGAAGTATTGTAACTATAGCAGTATTGAGTGCATTGCTCCTAGTGGGAATTGTATTCTTTGAAAACAACAATGTTATATCAGCGGTAGTAGGCGTTTTCGTACAGAGTCTTTCCTTATTGCCAACTTCTATGGTAGGTAAGCAAGTGGTTGAATTAGAAACATATGCAGTATAAAAACTATTCTTGTTTACATAAAACAGTGTTGTATTGTATAATCAAAAAGAAATATAAGGTTTTTAGTGGGAAGGAGTAGGATATGTCTTATCAAATTGGACTATGTGACGATGAAATATATCAGATTAAAGTAAATAGCTTATTCTTGAAGGAAATAGCGAGCAAGAACCAATATGATTTGGAGTATCACGGATTTCAGTCAGGCAAGCAGTTGAGAAAATATCTGGAAACCAACCAACTGGATATATTATTCTTGGATATTGATCTGGGAGATGAAACGGGTATAGAGATTGCAACCTGGATATCAAATAATTATCCTCACATCATTACCGTATTTGTAACCGGTCACAGAGAATTTGCAGAGGAGGCTTTTGAAGTAGAAGCACTTGGGTATCTGGTGAAGCCCTATGACATCAAAAAGATGGATAATGTGATGAAGAAGGTAATGGCGAAGCTGGAGAAAAAACCTGCCAAAAAAGAAAGCCCGGAAATCATTATTACAGATGAGAATATAAAGAAGAAGATAAAATGTGATGATATTTTGTACATAGAGAGGCAACAGGCAAGAAGCATTATAAAAACCTGTGATAAGGAATATAATGTGTATGAAACAATTACTTCTTTGTGTGAGCGAATTGGAGAGTCCTTTATTCGAGTGAATCAGGGAGAGGTGGTTCATGTTTCGTTGATTTCAGAAATCAAGGGAAATAGCGTATATTTGAAAAACGGCATGAGTATGACAATCGGAAGAACATATCGCAAGGAAGTCATGGCAAAGTATTTTGGGTAAGAAGAAATAGCGTCTATACAAATTAGTTCTTGAGTAGGAAGAATTAAGAATAGACGTTATTTTTTATTGTATATTTTGTACGTTTTCAAGAGGATTTGGCAAGGCGTGCAGAAAAATACGAATAATATGTAACATAATCAGAAATCCTTTCCCGAAAAAAGAAAGTTAGGTATTATATGTTTGTAAACAAGTTAGGAATGTGAATCAGTTACAAGCGGGGGTATTAAAAATGGCAATATACAGAGGAGTAGCTGAGAAGCTGGTAGATATATACGACTTTGATTGGGAAGATAATCTGAGGATGAAAGAGACCTGCATCTGTAGTGTAGAAAGCGTAATAGCGAATGTGATTGACATTGCAATTGTTGTTCTGTTTGCGGCACTGACAGGAGTGATGAAGGAGTTTGCAGTTTATTTTCTGACCTTCGGTACTCTGAGATTTTATGCCGGAGGAGCACATGCAAAAAATTATCTGCGGTGCATTATAAGTTATATCTGCATTATGTGTGTATGCTTTATGGCTGTTCATTATCTGATAGAGTTACCTGATATTTGTACCTATTGTGTCTGTGTAATGAGTATTGTAATATCCGGATGGATTAATGGCAAGTATGCAGCAAGACAAAGAACTGTGGGCTCAAGAAGTACCATGTATAGAAAACATGCATTGACCATTCATAAGATAATATCCGGATTTATGATTATCATATGCATAGCTTACCCGCATATGAGTAGCGCATTTTGGCAGGAAATTGTATTAATACAGGCATTTGCATTAACCGCACAAAGCGTGGCATTGTTTATGGATAGAAAAGAATGCGTAAATGAATCTAAAGGAGGGATGCCGTTATCAAAATTGAGTTAATGGGGAAGAAAAACAGATACGAGAACTGCGTTTTGGAAATGGAAAACAACGGTATCGTAGAGATTGTGTGTGAGAATGAAGAAAAGCGTAGGGATTTAATGGAATTAGTAACAGGAACACAGGTAGAAAGAGGGGTATGTGTTCTGGGAGATGTGGATACAAAACATCAATTGAAGGAATATAAGAAAAAAGTGGATATGGTTGATCCGGACAAGGTAGACTCCACATTGAGTGTTCAGAATTATCTGGTTTTTTATGCCATGGTTACCGGTGCATATCATAATGAAACGATTGAGGAAATGACACAGTTGTTTCAAACGATTGGTCTGGAAGAATTATTGGATAAGCCAATAAATGACATAAGCAGAATAGAGAAGATAAAGGTCAGATGTTTAGCTGCTTATATGAAACGGATTACCTGTCTGGTAGGTAAGAACTTATTGGATGAATTAGAACCGGAGCAGAAAGAAAATATTATATCGTTTCTGGGAGAGTATTTCCGAAAGAATCAATGTCTCTGCCTATTATTTGAGAATCAAAAGTGGCAGATAAAAGAAAAGGTGGATGAGGTTTTCGTAATCTAAAATAGGAGGAAGAGTATGACATATCAAATCGGTTTATGTGATGATGAATTATATCAGATTAAAGTAAATGGATTATTCCTAAAAGAGATTGCTTCTAAAAATGATATGGACTTGGAATATCATGGATTTTCCAATGGAACACAGCTAAGAAAATATTTGGCAAATAAGGAATTGGATGTTCTCTTAATGGATATCGATTTGGGAAATGAATCCGGTGTAGAGCTGGCAGCGCAGCTATCCAGACAATATCCCAGAATGGTAATAGTATTTGTTACAGGACATAGGGAATTTATGGAAGAGGCATTTGAAATGGATGCCATGGGCTATCTGGTAAAACCATATGAGATTAATCGTATGGAGCGTGTATTACGTAAGGCTTTACTGCAGGTTTCGGCACTAAAACAGAGTGTCAGAGAACCGGAGTTAATTGTGAATGATGAAAATATACGAAAGAAAATTCAGTGTAAGGACATTATTTACATTCAAAGACAGCAGTATAGAAGCATGGTAGTAACGGGACAAAGACAGTACTGTGTGTATGAACCGATTACAGCCCTGTTTGATAGAGTGGGAGAAGGCTTTGTCAGGGTTAATCAAAGTGAAGTAGTGAATATGGGCTACATTAATACAATTGAAGGTAACCTGGTAAAACTAAAGAACGGAATGGAAATGTCGATGGGCAGGACCTTTAAGAAAGAAGTTTTGCGGAAGTATTTCTGCGCATAATATAATATATAAGTAAATGTCAGGGAGGATTACAAAATGAACAAGGAAATGTTGAAGAAAGCAGTAGCAAATAGGGTAGTGGAGGCAGCAGTCCAGACAGCAAAGATGCCAAATCAGATTTGTTTTGTCTTTTACGGAAAACCAAAAGCAAACTATAATTTGACATCTGATGATTATACAAGCTTAGCAGCATTTATGAAGCGTAAATAATTATATCGGAATCGAAACACTAACATGGAACAATTCATCAACGTTAAATTCTGTTGTTCCATGATACGCCTCAACGACAGAGCAAATTGTCTTTGTACCGATACCGTGATAAGCCTTATCGGATTTGGTCGTAACCAAATGCCCCTTCTCAAAAACAGGAGGGATGGAAAAGGTATTGTCACACTGTATCAGTAACTGATGATTTGCTTTTTTCATGGAAAAATAAATATACGGATTCTCATGCTGGGCAGCAGCCTCAATGGCATTCTCTAATATATTACCAACCACAGCACAGAGGTCACTGTCAGAAAGCGGTGTGGTAGAGGTCAGAAGCTCCGGCTCAAAGGTAATTCCTAACTGCCTTGCCTTACTAATCTTATTATTAAGCAGCACGGACAACACCTTGTTATCGGTAAAGATAAAGCTGTTAGCCAATGTCAGCTCTTCTGTAATGGTAGACAGGTAAGCCTTGGCATCGTCATATTCTTCCATGCTTAATAAACCCTGTAAGATGGACATGTGATTATTCATATCATGTCTCAGGGCACGTAAATCTTCTACAATAATAGCCATATCCTGGTTCTGCTTATGCTCCATTTCAATCTGTTGTAATTTCAAGTTAGTGGTCATAATCTCATCTGATTTTTTAGTAATCTTACGAAGCAGATATAGTGTCAAAATGGAGATAATAGCCATAACTATAAGAGATAAAGCAATGGCTGTATCTATGGATAAATGGACATTATTTGTGTAGAATAAATTACAAATTATAATTGCGTAAATTACATCTACCAGAATGATAATAAAAAAGTCTTTTGTAAAATCATTAATAAATTTTTTCTTTGTACGAATAAGAACTTCTATTACAAATAGTAATATCAAACGTGAAAAAAGAGTTCCAATAACCTGAAATTGAAGATTAGCAGAAAAGGACATAATACTTGTATTGGTAACTAACAAAATAAATGGCAGTGTAATTAATTCGCAAACAGTTAAAGCAAAAAAAGTAACAACAATCCAAAGAATTCTTTTATAAAATGTATCATTATACATTAAAAAC
>CAYLWP010000022.1:0-23801 GCA_964387365.1 uncultured Roseburia sp.
AGAGCCGGAGCTTGCAGACGAGATCAGAAAGAAGATGTTCGTATTCGAAGATATCCTGCTGCTTGATGACAGAGCAATCCAGCGAGTACTCAGAGACGTTGACAATAACGATCTTGCCATTGCATGTAAGGGCTCCAATGAAGATGTTCAGAATGCAATCTTCAATAACATGTCTAAGCGTCTGGCAGAGATGATTAAGGAAGATATGGAATTCATGGGACCTGTTCGTATGAAGGACGTAGAAGAAGCACAGCAGAAGATTGTAAATATCATCAGAAAACTTGAAGACTCTGCAGAAATTGTTATTTCCAGAGGTGGAGGTGACGAAATCGTTGTCTAAAGGTAGCGTATTAAAATCCGGCTGGATGTATATGAATCCAACGGAAACAAGAGTAATTGACACAAATGCCATGGTGGAAAGCAAGCTTAAGGAGTTATCCGTTAAGCTTGCGGTAGAAACCGATGGAGATGCAGGATTTACAGACGGCTTTGTACAGGGAATCAAGGCAGAACGTGTGGCAGAGCTTGTAGGCGAGGGCATGGAGGAACAGCCGCAGGAACCACAGGCTCCCGAAAGCGAAATCCTGCTTCAACAGGCACAGGAAGAAATAGAAAATATGAAGGCCGAGGCGCTTGCGGAAATCGAAGATGCCAGAAAGCATATCATCGAAGAGGCAAAGAAAACCGGTTATCAGGAAGGCTTTGAACAGGGTAAAAAGGAAGGCTATGAGGCGGGACATGAGGATGGCTTAAACAGCGTAGCCGAGCAAAGAGAAGAAGTCCTGAGAGAGGCATCTGAGCGCATCGAACAGTTAGAAGAGGAATATCAGAAAAAAATCAATGAACTGGAACCGCAGTTTATTGAGACATTAACAGGAATCTATGAGCACATATTCCATGTGAGTCTGAAGAATTCAAAGGAACTGGTTGTTTATCTGATAGCCAATACCTTAAGGAATCTGGAAGGAAACAGCGGATATCTGATTCATGTTTCTAAGGAAGACTATCCGTTTGTAAGCATGCAGAAGAACGAGCTGGTTAACGGAACAGGAATTCATGTCGATCATGTAGATATCATAGAGGATGCAACGCTTGGCAAGGCAGAATGCATGATAGAAACAGGAAACGGTGTTTTCGACTGCGGACTGGGAACACAGCTTGAAGCACTGAATGAAGAATTAAGATTATTATCCTATGAACCGGGAAAGACAGAAGGGTGAGATATGACAGCAGCAATTTCCTTTGATAAGTATCAGACCGTAATGAATAAGACTTTTTTCAAAAAGCTCGGAAAAGTGGAAAATGTGGTAGGACTTACCATTGAATCAACCGGACCCGATGCCAAGCTGGGAGACCTCTGCAGAATCTATACCGATGTAGAGAAAGAAAGCTTTATCCTGGCAGAGGTGGTAGGCTTTAAGGACAAAAAAACATTACTTATGCCGTACGAGGTGACGGACGGAATCGGTCTTGGATGTATCGTAGAAAATATGAATTATCCATTAAGCGTTCCTGTCGGTGATTATCTTCTCGGCAAGATATTAGACGGACTCGGAAGATGTATTGATGATTATCAGCCGGACCCGAGAGCCGTTACGAAATATCCGCTGGAAGCACCGCCGCCGGATCCGATGAGCAGAGAGATTATCAACGAAGTTCTTCCGTTAGGTGTAAAGGCAGTAGACGGTCTGATAACCGTAGGAAAAGGACAGAGAATCGGCATTTTTGCAGGCTCCGGTGTAGGAAAGTCAACACTGATGGGTATGTTTGCAAGAAATACCAAGGCTGACATCAATGTCATCGCACTGATTGGTGAGCGAGGTCGAGAGGTAAGGGAATTTATCGAAAGAGACCTTGGAGAAGAAGGTATGAGACGTTCCGTAGTTGTTGTTTCAACCTCCGATAAGCCTGCTCTGGAGCGAAATAAGGCTGCAAAAACGGCAACAGCGATTGCAGAGTATTTCAGAGATCAGGGAAAAGATGTATTGCTGATGATGGACTCGTTAACACGTTTTTCCATGGCACAAAGAGAAATCGGACTTGCCAGTGGAGAACCACCTGTAACAAGAGGCTATCCGCCAAGTGTATACTCCGAAATGCCTAAGCTTTTAGAGCGTGCAGGATGTGCGGAGAAGGGTTCCATCACAGGGTTATATACCGTATTGGTTGATGGTGAAGATTTCAATGAACCGATTACCGATACAGCAAGAAGTATTCTGGACGGACACATCATGCTGACCAGAAAGCTTGCAAATAAGAATCATTATCCTGCGATTGACGTATTACAGAGTATTTCCAGATGTATGTCAATGATTGCGGACAAGGATCATAAGGATGTAGCAGGTAAGCTCAAAAATATTATGGCTACCTATAATGAGGCAGAAGACCTGATTAACATAGGAGCCTATAAAAAGGGAAGCAACCCTAATATTGATAATGCAATCAGTAAGATTGATGCAGTAAATGAATTCCTGCTTCAGTCTACGGAAGATAAATTTAGTTTTGAAGAGACATTGGAACAGTTACAGGGATTATTTGAAGAGTAGCACAGGATTAGAGTAACAGTTGCCATGCAAATGATGGAGATGAGAAAAAATGGCCAGATTCCGTTATAAGATGCAGGGTATCCTGGATGTGAAGGAAAAACTCGAAACAAGAGCGAAGCAGGACTTTGCAGCAGCAAACCGAAGGCTTGCCGAGGAGCAGGAAAAGCTTACGGAATTGCAGGAAAGAAAAGCTGCTTACATGGAAGAGGGAGTTGCTCTTCGAAGGGAACGAATCGATGTCAGAAAGCTTAGAGAAAATAAAATGGCTGTTATGAAAATGGATGAATATATTTCAAAGCAGATTATTCAGATTAATCAGGCAGCCAGAGAGGTAGAAAGAACCAGAGCAGCATTGCAGGAACTAGTGCAGGAACGTAAAGCTCATGAAAAATTGAAGGAGAATGCTTTTGCTGAATTTATGAAGGAAGAACAGAGTCAGGAAAGCAAAGAAATAGATCAATTAACGACATATACACATGGACAGAAACTGATGGGAGAACACGAACATGGCAGGTAGAAATGCAAAATTAAGTCCGGATGCACCGGAAATGCAGATGCAGCAGTTAAGAGAAACAAAAAAACAGTTCAAGCAGGAAGAAAAGAGCAGAAAGAAGGAAGCGAAAAAGCGGGCAAAAGAGCTCGAATCGCAGGAAAGAGAGCTGGATGAGCAAATCGATGGAAACAGCGTATCGGTTGCCATTGTTACCGTATTTATCATTGCTATCTGGCTGGGAATTCTTGTTCTGCTGGTAAAAATGGATGTAGGTGGCTTTGGTTCGAATGTACTGACACCTATTTTCAA
Source organism: uncultured Roseburia sp. (assembly GCA_964387365.1). Taxonomy (GTDB): domain Bacteria; phylum Bacillota; class Clostridia; order Lachnospirales; family Lachnospiraceae; genus COE1. The sequence continues at coordinate 3,349 of CAYLWP010000022.1, forward strand.
GGATGTGCCGGTAGTAAATATGATTCTGCCGTCAGAGTCGGCAGTGGAAACATCAAAGAAGGAAGAAAACTACGGTGGTTACAGCAGCTTAAGGGATGCAGTAGACCAGATTAAGAAGCTTGAGCTGCAGCTTGATCAGATGCAGTCCTCAAACACCACCTATGTAGAGCAGATAGAAGCCCTGAAGGCAGAGGTAAAGCGTTTGAAAACCTTTGAAGACAATCAGGTGGCATTCCAGGAAATCAAGGAAGAATTTTACGAGGAAGTAGTATATGCAGAAAACGGACCGGGAGCAGATGAGTATCGGAGATACTATGAAGAAATGGACCCGGCAACGGCAGAGAGCCTTTACAAGCAGGTAATCCAGTCTGAGACAGCAGATAAGAAGATGAAGGAATATGCATCATCCTTCAGCAATATGCAGGCTTCTGAGGCAGCAAAAATCCTTGGAGCAATGACAGACGACCTTGAGCTTGCGGCAGAGATTCTCGAAACACTCAATGGGAAAGACAGAGGCGCAATCATGGGAGCAATGGATCCGGCAGTTGCTGCAAGAATTACAAAAATAATGGACCCAAATTCTTAATGAAAGCATCAAAATTACCGATATATATTATGTAAGCAAAATGCGCTTTCAACAGGCGCATTTTGTCAATAAAAAGTACCTTGAAAACTTAAGAGAGGAGGATGATGTATGACAAGTGCACCAGTACGTGATGCAGTATACGGAATCGGAGCGATATCCGGTACAAATACTGCAAAAGCGGAACGCATACAGTCGAAGGAGCAGGACTTCTCGGCGGTTATGAGCCGGGTTAAGGATAATGCAAAACAGACTGTGTATCAGTCGGATAATCAGCTGACTGAAAAAAATACTGCTTCGCAGTCGAAGGAAACGTATGAAGCAAAGAATGACTTCAAACCGGATAAATCGACTGCAAAAACGGAGAGTGACAGCTCCAAAGTGGTGGATAACACTTCGAAAAAAACACAGGATTTGTCGAAAGAGGAACCGGTTGATAAAGAAGTGGCCGAAGCTGTAGAGGAGGCCGCAGAAGAAGTCATGCAGGAGGTAGAAGAAGCACTGGAGGTTAGCGAAGAAGAATTGCTTGCGGTTATGGAGCAGCTCGGATTGCAGCCGATAGATTTACTCAATCCTGATAACATGGCTGCCATTCTGACAGAGCTGGCAGGTGAAGATTCAACAATTCAGCTGGTAATGGATGAGGAGATGTATCTTACACTGCAGGATTTGACACAGATGATTGAGGAAAAGGCGCAGGAGCTTTTAAATGCCACAGGACTTACCGATGAGGAATTGGATGTGGTAATGGATCAGTTGAAATTCCTGATTGATCAGAAGCTGTCAGAAGAAAACGGCATACAGGATGCAGAATTACTTACCATGGAACAGCCGGAGCTTTTAGCCGAGACAGGTGAGGCAATGGAGGATGGTGAAGTACCTGTGATTGTGAAGGAGAATACCGGAGCAGATGAGGTACCAAATACAGAACTGACAGGAGAAGCTGCAGAAGGAATCAAAGGAAATACAGAGGCTGGAAAAAATGAGGATTCTCTTTTTGGACAGCAACAGCAGAACATGCCAAGCTTCCAAAATATGTCAGAGGAAATTGCAGAGCTTGCACAGGAAAGTAAGCTTCAGGGTGCAGATACACCAAATACGGAGAGTATCTTAAAACAGCTTGCTGATTATGTAAAGATACAAAACGGCAAGGAACTGACAGAGATGGAGTTACAGCTTCATCCGGCAAGCCTTGGTAATGTCAAGGTATTACTTTCAACAAAGGGCGGCGTAGTGACAGCACAGCTTACTACTGAAAATGAAGTAGTAAAGAATGCAATCGAATCTCAGGCTTCACAGCTGAAGCTTAACCTCGAAGAACAGGGCGTTAAGGTAGAGGCAATCGAAGTATCTGTTGCAAGTCATCAGATGGAGAGAAATCTCGAACAGAACACCGGAGATGGTCACAATCAGGAGCAGACAGAGGAAACAAATACTCACAAAATCAGAAAGACAAGCATCAATCTGAATTCCTACGATAGCGAAGATGAATTAATCGAGGATATCACAGGTGCAGATGATGCAACAAAGATTGCTATGGAAATGATGGCAATCGGTGGCAACAGGATGGATTTACTTGCATAGGAAGAAAGGGATATAGTTATGAGTTTATTAGCACCATATGTAGACGGATCGCTGCAAACATCGACAGCATCCACAGATTCTCTTGCGAAGTCCTCGAACAAGTCAGAGGTTGACAGTGACACATTCCTTACCTTGTTGGTTGCAGAAATGCAGAACCAGGATCCGTTGGAGCCGACAAGTAATACAGAATGGGTATCACAGTACGCAACCTTTACTCAGGTCGAGCAGATGTCGGAAATGGGAGAATCCATGGATTTACTTCGTGCTAACAGCATGATTGGCAAGGAAGTTGTTATGAAGGTAACAAGCCAGAGCACAGGAGAGACAAGCTACAAGCGTGGCGTAGTAGATTATGTCACAGTAGAAAGCGGCGAAGCACTTCTCGTTATTGATGAAGAGAAATATTCTATCGACGATCTTGACAGTGTGGCAAGTGAAGAATATTTTACAGCATACGATTTGTATTCGGAATTTGTTGGTATGGTGGGCGCACTTCCAAGTCTTAATCTTATTGATAAGTCTTATGAGAATACGATTGGCAAGGTATATGATCTGTATAGCAATCTGACAGAATATCAGAAGAACTATATTGATAAATATGCAGCCGGTTATGTATCTTCGTACGAAGCGTATATCAAGAAGATGGAGCAGATAGGTATTACCTTTGGTGAGCAAGAGGAAGAACAGAAGGTAACGACCTTGGATGATGTATTGGATGCATTTAACAAGAAGATGGATGCATTGATGGAACAGCTTACTACAATCAATGCAGGTACTCAGAACAATGCTTCCGGAAGTCAGATGCCAGGTACTGAAGGCACAACGGATGTGACAGATAAGGTAGAGGATGGTACGGCAACAGAGAACAGTGCTGCACCGGATAATACCGAAGTGACCCAAAACGCGGAGAGTGCAAATGTTACACAGGAAGCTGAGCAGAGTGATACCGCAGAGACATCGGATGAAGTATTGGAACAGCTGACGCAGGATACAGAGAACGTGTAGTGATAAGCCGGCAAGGGTAAGGAGATATGCATATGAAGATAAGCAATAAACAATTCCTTTCCATTGAGCAGCTACAGGATCAATTTTTAACACAACAAAAGAGTAAGCCCGATATCAAAACGGCAGAAGGCTTCAGCTTTGAAGAAGTTCTGCAAAGGACACAGGGAAACAGCGAAGTCAAATTTTCAAAGCATGCGGCCAACAGGCTGAATGACAGAAATATTGAACTTACTAAGGAACAACTGGAAAGGTTGAACGAAGGTACGAAAAAGGCAGGAGATAAGGGGATTAAAGAATCATTGGTATTAATCGATGAGCTTGCTTTTATCGTAAACACAAGAAGTAACACAGTGATCACTGCCTTTGTGCAGGGGGAAACAAAAGAAAATATTTTTACAAATATTGATGGCGCCGTAATTACATAATAGCCGGACCTTTTAAGGAGGCTATAGCTTCTGAATGACAGAGGAAGCAGATGCGGCAAAGAAATTAGGAGGTCATTCATTATGATGAGATCACTTTATTCTGGTGTATCAGGTTTAAGAACGCACCAGTCAAGAATGGACGTTATTGGTAACAATATCGCAAACGTAAATACAACAGCATACAAGAGTATGGCAATGAACTTCTCTGATTTGATGTATCAGACAACACAGGCTGCAACAGGACCGAATGCGGAAAGGGGAACAGCAGGTACCAATCCAAGACAGATTGGTCTTGGTGTACAGACTGCAGCAATCACCACAAAGATTACAGAGGAAGGTGCAACACAGTCCACAGGTAATCCTTTCGACTTAAAGATTTCCGGTGATGAATTCTTTGTTGTAAGCAACGGCGTAGACACCTTCTTTACAAGAGACGGTTCCTTCTATGTAGATGCAGCAGGTAATCTTGCAATGTCAAGTACCGGCTACAGTGTTATGGGCTGGCAGGTAGATGAAGAAACCATGAATATCAAGAAGGATACGGTAACTCCGTTGAGAATCATGGGCGCAGAGCATGAAAGCTACGGCGCAGAGTGGACACAGTCAGCAACAGCCGGCGGTATTGTAGACTGGAATGATGAGGATCAGGGTGAAAATGCCGGTAAGATGATGAACTTACAGATTTATGATAACGTTGGTTACAGCTACACAGTAAAGCTTAGCATGCATAATGCAAATCATCCGGTAGGCGGAGATTATCAGTACTATGTTCAAATCGAGGACATCCTTGATGCAACAGGTGAGTCTATTTTGGATGATAATGGAGATGGCATAATTACTGAGGATGAAACAGCAGGTCTGTTAGGCTCACCGGCTGACGTTGATGTAAAGGAGCTTTACGGTTTGGCAGATGGTTCACTCAGCAAGACCACACCTGGTGAGGTTACCTATTATATTCCGGACCCAATAGATGGTGGTGATCCGAATCATACACAGCCTGTTACAGTAAGCCTTTATGGCGGAGCAAATTCTTTATTTATAGAGGATCCTGCTAATGCAGGCAACTGGATTTTTAACGATCAATTTACGGATATTAGTGTTACCATGTCTGATGCTAACAATACACAGGTAACATTAACTGCCGATGATGTATTCAACACCTTATACGGTGGTGCAATTGACAGTGATGAGATTAATTCTTTTGAAATTGATACAGAGACAGGCTCTTTAACCGTATTAAACAAGCATGTAGAAGGTGTTGTCCTTACCTACGACGGTAAAGACGGTTCCTTAATAGGTGTACAGGGCGGCGGTGGAGATAACAACACCAGCGCAACACTTGATTTATCATCCTTAGGAGAAGCATTTACAGAGGTTAACATCGACTTTGCTCAGACCTTAGTATCCGATAACAAGGGTAAATCAACCATCGGTATCGAAAAGGGTAATGTAGATGGTCTGGAAGCAGGTCGTGCATTAGGAACACTTCAGGGCGTTTCCATTCAGACAAACGGTATGATTTACGCTTCCTACAGCAACGGTCAGATGAAGCTGTTAGGACAGATTGCAGTAGCACAGTTTGCTAACGCATCCGGACTTCAGAAGGAAGGAAACAATGTTTACTCCGCAACACAGAACTCCGGCGACTTCGATGGTATCGGTATTGATATTACAGAGAACGGTGATGCGATGAATACCGGTGTACTCGAAATGAGTAACGTTGACTTATCCGCTGAGTTCACAGATATGATTACAACCCAGAGAGGATTCCAGGCAAACAGCCGAATCATTACCGTATCCGATACACTCCTCGAGGAGCTTGTAAATCTTAAGAGATAAATATGAAAAATCCATAAACGGAAGATTTTTCACATGACAAATTTGCATAGATGCAAATTTGAGAGAAAAGTTAATTATAGTACAATATGACATCGTAGTTTGACAACAATATAGGTATTGAGGGAGGACTACCAGGGGTGGTTCTCCCTTATCTTGTAGCAATACCTGTGGGAAAGGCAAGGTTATTAATATGATAGAAGTAACAAAAATCAATGGAACAAAGATGCTTGTCAACACAAACCTGATTGAGAGTGTTGAGGAGACACCGGATACCATGATTACGTTAACCTCCGGGAAGAAACTGATCGTAAAAGAGAGCAGACAGGAGGTAAAAGAGCTCGTAAGAATAACGAGAAAAGACATATTTTCTGGAATTCATGCGGAAAATTGATTTAAAATGACAAAATTTTCAGAAAATTGTTGCAATTTATGTAACCTTACAGTATTATAGATATATAAGAATTGTCAAAAAATGTTTGACAGATAAAAGGGGTGTGTAGAAAGTGGATTTAGCGTCTTTGATTGGTCTGATAGCATGTATCGGACTTGTATTGTTCGGTATCATCGGTGGTGATGACGGAGTGGCTGCACTTTGGTTCTTCGCAGATGGACAGTCAGTATTGATTACATTTGGTGGAGCAATCTGTGCGACAATGGCATCTGTATCCATGTCCGATTTTATTGGCGGATTAAAAAGTTTCGTATTGGTTTTTAAACCGGTTAAAGTAAATATTCCGGAGATGATTACCAAGATTATTGAACTGTCCAACGTAGCAAGAAAAGAAGGTCTTCTTTCTCTGGAAGAGGCAGCAGGCGACTTGGATGATGAATTTATGAAGAAAGGTATCCTTCTTATTGTAGACGGTACCGACCCGGAGCTGGTTCGAAGTATTCTGGAAACAGAGCTCGACAGTATCGAGGACAGACATAAGACAAAAACGGGAGTTTGGGACACCTGTGCTTCCATGGGTCCTGCCTGGGGTATGATTGGTACTTTGATTGGTCTGATTATCATGCTGCAGCATATGTCTGACCCGTCAACACTTGGTCCGGCCATGGCGGTCGCACTGGTTACAACCTTCTATGGTTCCTTGCTGGCGAACTGGATATGTACACCGGTATCAAATAAGCTAAAGGCAAATAATGCAATTGAAATACAGGCAAAATCAATTATGATTGAAGGATTGCTGTCAATACAGGCAGGTGAAAATCCTCGAGTTATTGAAGAAAAACTGAAATCCTTCTTGTCACCGTCGGAAAGAACAACATCTAGCGAAGAAGGAGCCGGAGGTGAAGCTTAATGGCAAGAAAAAAGCAGGAAGAGATAAAAGAAGGTCTGCCGGAGTGGCAGGCGACCTTCTCGGACATGATGACTCTGCTTATGTGTTTCTTCGTTATGCTGTTCTCTATGTCGAGTATTGATGCAGCTAAGTTTGAAGATGTAGCACAGTCCTTTCAGCAGACAATCAGTATTTTCAAGGGCGGTGCCGAAGCAATCGGTGACGGTATTCTGGTCAGTAACGGCGTAAGTCAGCTGAATCAGCTGGATGAGTTTTTTAATACAACAGGAAAAACGGCAGCAAGTGATACGGATGATATCGAATTCGAAGAAAATGCCAAGGGGCAGATCGGAGAGGAAAAGGGAATACAGGAAATCGCTGAGAGCATGGGCATGACTGAGGAAGAACTGAAGGCATTGCTCGAAAAGCTTGGGTTAACCAAGGAAGAGCTTCAGAAGCTTCTTTCCAATATGGAAGAAGAGAAGATGAACCATTCAGAAGAAATGGCAGAGAAAATTGAAGAGTCGCTGGCAGAGAGTATGATGCTCGATAAGGTTGACGTGGAATTCAATTCCGATTATGTCCTGTTATCGTTAAACGGTGCGTTTTTATTCGACTCAGGACAGGCTACCCTGAAGAGGGAAGCGATACCGGTGCTTGATAAGATTGGTGTGATTCTTGCCAGGTACGCAGAGGGTACGATAGAAATCGAAGGTCATACAGACTCTGTTCCGTTAAATGGCGGCAGATATGAAAATAATGATGTGTTGAGTAGTTACAGAGCATTGGCAGTGTTCAATTATCTGAAAACAAATGCATCGATTGACCCGGGTGTCATGAAGCACGCCGGAAGAGGGGAATATATACCGGTAGCAGATAATTCTACACCGGAAGGAAGAGCTAAAAACAGACGAGTGGAAATTAAAATCTACAATACATTGAGTGCCTATTAAAAGGGGGAGCATGAAATGAAGAAAAATCTATTATCTATTATTATTCTCGCACTGTTAGTTGTGAACATTATATTATCAGCAATTATGATGGTCAGCGTAACAAGTGCATCTAACAAAACAGCAGCATTGGTAGCAGATATCTCAACCATTATCGGTTTGGAGATTGACGGAATTGAAAAGACAGGTGTTGCAGGAGCAATTTCACAGGCAGATACCGTTGTGTATGACTTAACAGAAGAATTAACTATTCCTTTGAAGAATGGAGAAGACGGAAAGTCACATTACGCAGTAGGTAAGGTATCTTTATCTATGAATTCAACCCATGAAGACTATGAAACATATTCTGATTTGTCAACAAAAGAAGGATTGATTAAGGATATTATCTTTAGTGTATTCGGTAGTTACACTATGGAAGAAGCGAAAGCAAATCCGGCACAGATTAAAGCTGAAATCTTACAGCAGGTTCAGGAATTATTTAACTCTGACTTTATCTTCGGAGTATCATTTAGTTTCCTGTATTCATAAAAATTTGGATGAAACCTCAAAAATCGGCTACAGGGGGTGATTAGCAACATGGGAGAGGTATTATCTCAAAGTGAGATTGACAGCTTGCTTGCAGCGTTAAGTAGCGGTGAGCTGGATGTAGAGGAAATGCAGGAAAAGGATGAAAGACAGGTTAAAAACTATGATTTCTCCCGTCCTGCAAAGTTCTCTAAGGAACATTTAAGAACATTAGGCATGATTTTTGAACATTACGCAAGATTACTTTCTACCAACTTACCGGTATATTTAAGAAAAAACGTACAGGTAACCGTAGCAAGTGCAGAAACAGTAACCTTTGCAGAATTTTCAAATGCATTGTCAAACCCGGTATTGCTTACAATTGTTAACTTTTCACCATTACAGGGAAGCATCATTATGGAGCTTACCTCGGGACTGGGTTATGCGATTATCGACAGAATGCTGGGTGGAAAGGGAGAGACGCTGGAAAAGACCAGAGAGTTCTCCGAAATTGAGATGAGTATTATCGAACGTGTCATGGTTATCTGTATGCAGTTGCTGCGGGATCCATGGAAGAACGTAACGGAAGTAAATCCGTATCTGGAAAGAATTGAAACAAATCCACAGTTCGCACAGATAATCTCACCAAACGATATGGTCGCATTGGTTACCATGAATATCCGAATAGGTGAAGTAGAAGGTCTGATGAATGTCTGTCTGCCGTTCCAGACACTGGAATCCGTTATGGACAGACTCAATACGAAGTTCTGGTTCTCTAACATCCAGAAGATGGATGAAGAGGATTACGAACAGTTCATCGAGGTTATGGTTCGTAAGGTGGACGTTCCTGTCAAGGCAGTGCTTGGAAAGAGCGTCATAACCGTTCACGATTTTGTAAATATTCAGGTAGGCGATATCATAAGACTTGACTCTAAGGTAGATGATGAGCTGGATGTTTATGTAGGCAATATAAGAAAGTTCACAGCGGTGCCCGGAGCAAGTAAGGAAGCGTACGCAGTGAGAATAACATCAGTTAACAGGGAGGAGGAATAGACAATGGATGGTATGTTATCTCAGGATGAAATAAATGCACTATTGAATGGTGTAGATTTAGCAGCAGATAGCGGAATGGAAGCCGATACGGCAACTGCAACAGCAACAATGGAGGGTGCCCCGGCTGAAGGAGGAGATTTAACAGAGGTAGAAAAGGATGCAATTGGTGAGGTGGCCAATATCAGTATGGGAACTTCAGCAACCACTCTGTATTCTCTGGTTAATAAAAAGGTTAATATTACAACTCCGGTTGTTGAGGAAACAACCTGGGAAGAGGTAGTAGGAAATTATGAAAAGCCATGTGTATTTATTCAGATTAAGTATACGGTGGGCTTAAACGGAACAAATATCCTGGTATTAAAGGATCATGATGTAAAGGTTATCACAGATCTTATGATGGGTGGTGACGGAACAAATGTAGACGGCGAGATCAGTGAGCTTCATCTGAGTGCAATCTCCGAAGCGATGAATCAGATGATGGGATCTTCGGCAACCTCTCTTTCCTCCATGCTTGGAAAGACAATCGATATCAGCCCGCCAGAGGCAAGTCTGGTTGACTTACAGCAGAAGGAACCGCAGGAATTAACACCGTTACTCGGTGAGAAATTCGTTAAGATTTCCTTCAAAATGCAGATTGAGGACCTGGTTGATTCAACCTTAATGCAGTTATATCCGTTAGATTTTGCAAAGTCTCTTTATGAGACATTTATGAATCAGCAGATGGGCGGAGCAGAACCGGCGGCAGCGCCGACGCCTGCACCACAGGCAGCAGCTCCCGCACCACAGCAGACACCACCTGTACCACAGGCAGCAGCACCGGCACCACAGGCAGCACAGCCGCAGCAGGGAATGGGCATGGCTCCGATGGGCATGGCGCCGATGGGAATGCCAATGGGCAATATGAATTATGGCGCACCGTACGGAATGCCGAATGTAAACATTCAGCCGGCTCAGTTCCAGAACTTTGCACCGGGTGGAACAGAAATGGTAAGTGCCGAAAGTATCGGTCTTATTAAAGATGTTCCGTTAGAGGTTACCGTAGAGCTTGGTAGAACGAGTAAATCCATATCCGATATATTAGAATTTGCTCCGGGTACTATCATTGAACTTGATAAGATTGCCGGTGAACCGATTGATATTCTGGTTAACGGCAAGTTCGTAGCAAAGGGCGAGGTCGTAGTAATTGAAGAAAGCTTTGGTGTAAGAATCATGGAGATTATTAAATAACGGATTGACCGGTAAATGGAGGATTAAAAATGGGTAAGAGAATTCTTATTGTAGATGATGCAGCGTTTATGAGAATGATGATTAAAGACATTCTGACAAAGAATGGCTATGAAGTAGCTGCAGAAGCAGAAAACGGCAAGCAGGCTGTTGACAAGCATAAAGAAACTTCTCCGGACCTGACTTTACTTGATATCACAATGCCTGAGATGGATGGAATCCAGGCATTGAAGGCTATCAAGGCAGCAGATCCGGCAGCAAATGTTATTATGTGTTCTGCGATGGGACAGCAGGCGATGGTTATTGAAGCAATTCAATCCGGAGCTAAGGACTTTATAGTAAAGCCATTTCAGGCGGAAAGAGTACTGGAGGCAGTTCAGAAGGTAATAGGTTAATCAGACATGCTTTTAACAACGACATCTAACAGGTTTGACTCAATAGTTCAGTTAATTACCGTAATACTCATATTTATATTTGTTCTGGCGATTACATATTTTACAACGAAGTTTACCGCAGGACTCCAGAAGGGGCGGATGATAAGCCCCAATATGGAGAGTGTGGAAACCTTCCGGATCGCTCAGAACAAATATATACAAATAGTAAGAGTTGGCGAAAAATATTATTCCATAGTGGTTTGCAAAGATACTGTCACATTGCTTGGGGAAGTCTCCAAGGACGAGATAGAGTTGCAGGAATCACAGCTTGGAACGACTATGAGTTTTAAAGAAATTTTGGATAAGGCAAAAAATTTGACACAGAAGAAGTAGGCGAAATTTATGAAAAAACAAGTAATTCGTGACAAGGTGAAAACCTTCCTGTACATGCTCTGTATGATACTGGTTCTCTGGGGCGCAGATACGACTTTGGTCCATGCGACAGGCAGTGACGAAGTGGTGGCAGATGCGATTCTGTCGAACGAGCCGATTGACGAGGACAGGACAACGATTAACGATCCGGGTACGGCCGAGACAGGAGAAGATTTAAAGGAATTAAATATAGCTAATAATCTTACCATTACTTATGATAATGGGAATGGAGAATTATCAGGAACGTTAAGAATCATGCTGATTCTTACACTGATTTCGTTAGCACCGATTCTTCTGGTAACAATAACATCCTTTACCAGAATCCTGATTGTACTTCATTTTACAAGACAGGCACTGAATACAACAACAGCACCGCCGAATCAGATATTGATTGCAATTTCGCTGTTCCTGACTTTTTTCATTATGCAGCCTACGTTAACTCAGGTTTACGAAGAGGCGATTGTTCCGTTTGAAGCCGAAGAGATTCAGACTGAGGAAGCCTTCGAGATAGCAATGGAGCCGATGAGAGAATTCATGGCGAAACAGACGCAGGTGAAGGATGTGGATGCATTCATGCAGATTGCAGACCTTACCTGGGATGGTACAAACTGGAATGATGTACCGACCTCGGTACTGATACCAAGCTTTATCATCAGTGAATTGAGAACAGCATTTATTATCGGATTCATGATTTATGTACCGTTTATCGTAATCGACATGGTAGTAGCAAGCGTACTTATGAGTATGGGTATGATGATGTTACCGCCGACAACGATTTCCCTGCCGTTTAAGATTTTATTATTTGTTCTTGCTGACGGCTGGAACCTGGTAATTGTAAATCTGGTACGAACGTTTTACTAGAAAGGCGGTAGCAGATGAGTGTAGATATGGTTATTGATATGATGCGTGATGCACTGTTTCTGGTATTAAAAACAGCTGCGCCGCCTCTCATAGTATCTCTGGTAATTGGTTTAATCGTCAGTATCTTTCAGACAGTGACCTCCATTCAGGAGCAGACACTGACCTTTGTACCAAAGATGGTGGGAATGTTTCTTACCTTAGTGCTGATAGGGCATTGGATGTTAAATGAGATGACAACCTTCATGGAAACTCTGTGGACGAACTTCTCATTATACATTCGTTAAATAATCGGAAAGGAGCTTTTGTTGCTTCATGGTAGACTTATCTTTTCCGGTGCAGGAACTGGAGTATTTCCTGCTTGTGTTTGCAAGAATTGCAAGCTTTGTATTTGTAGCTCCGTTCTTTAGTCAGAGTGGAGTTCCTAATAACGTAAAAATTGGATTAAGTGTGTTCATGGCCTATGTGATGTATGCATTCATTCAACCACACGTATATCCGGAATACAACAGCGTATTTGGTTATAGTGTCATCGTCGTGAAGGAAGTCGCAGTAGGTCTGTTCCTGGGGGCAGGAGCTCAGCTGTGTACTTCCATTGTTTTGTTTGCGGGAAGAATCATAGATATGGAAATCGGTTTATCCATGGCAAATGTATTTGACCCGACAACGAATCAGCAGACGTCAATTACCGGTTTGCTGTTACAGTACGGAGTGATGCTGATTATGTACACAACAGGGTTACACAGATTTCTGTTGAAGGCTCTGCAGGAAACCTTTATCTTAATTCCGATTAATGGCGCGGTATTCAATACAGATAAGCTTTTAACAACGGTAATTGGTTTCCTGACGGATTACATAGTCATAGGCTTTCGAATCTGTTTGCCGGTTTTTGCCAGTATGCTATTGATGAATATTGTGCTTGGACTTCTGGCCAAGCTTGCACCACAGATGAACATGTTCTCTGTAGGTATCCAATTGAAATTATTAGTCGGACTTGGTGTATTATTCTTAACAATTGGAATGCTGCCGAATATCTGTAACTTCATCACAAATCAGATGCAGCAGATGATGGTAGAAATTGTGGAGGGCATGATGTGATTCTGGAGTTAGATTTACAGTTCTTCGCAGCAGAAGGACCGGGCGGTGAAAAGACAGAAGAACCTACCGCCAAAAAGAAAGAAGACACCCGTAAGGATGGTAAGGTAGCAAAAAGTAGGGAGCTGTCCGCGGGAGTAGAGCTGATTGCTTTGTTTCTGATTTTAAAGTTCTGGGTCGGAAATCTGGGGACGCAGTTTTTGGATGTGTTTACCTCGATTTATGAAAGATTTCCGGATTACACGACTTATTGGGAAGGAAGCATAGTAAAAGAGGATTACAGTATTTTATTTACGTCAATATATCTTGATATATTGCTTATGTTATTACCGTTTTTTGCCGTTGGCGTAGTAATCGCCTTTGTGGTAAATATGATGCAGTTTAAGTTCCAGATTTCAACCAAACCGTTACAGCCGAAGTTCAGTAAGATGAACCCGATTAGCGGTATGAAGCGTCTCTTTTCCGGAGAAAAGCTGATGGAGCTGTTGAAATCCGTCTTAAAGGTGCTGCTGATCGGATATCTTGTCTACGACACCATCAAGGGAGACTGGGTATATCTCTTTCAGTTTTATGAGATGCCACTGTATCAGGCAATTGAATTAATCGGTGATATCATTATCAACTTGGGATTGAAAATATCACTTTTCTTTCTGGTCATTGCTTTTGCGGACTTTGCATATCAGAAGTATAAGTTCCATCAGGATATCAAGATGACAAAGCAGGAAGTAAAGGATGAATATAAAAATGCAGAAGGAGATCCGCAGGTAAAGGGTAAAATCAGGCAGAAGATGCGAGAAGCATCCCAGCGCAGTATGATGAAGGATTTGAAAACCGCGGATGTAGTTATTACTAATCCAACTCACTTTGCAGTTGCCATTAAGTACTCACCGGAGGAGCATGCCGCACCGTATGTTGTGGCAAAGGGTGTTGACTATCTGGCGCAGAAGATTAAGGCAGAGGCGAGGGAAAACAACATTGAAATTGTGGAGAACAAGCCACTTGCCAGAATGTTGTATGCAAATGTTGAGATTGGTCAGGAAGTACCGCCGGAGCTGTATCAGGCGGTAGCGGAAGTGCTTGCTTTCGTATATAAGATGCAGGGGAAACTGTAAAGTACGATAAAGGGGAGACAGCAAATGAAGAAGCAGGATTTAGGAGTCGCACTGTACTTACTCGCAGCGATTATTATGATGATTGTACCAATCAGCAATACGCTGCTCGATGTACTGCTTGCGTTTAATATGGCTCTTGCATTTACCATTTTATTTGGCACAATGTTTGCCAAGGAAGTTCTGGATATGTCATTTTATCCAACCATATTATTGTTCACCACAATTTTCAGAATTGCGTTGAACATATCTTCAACAAGATTAATTCTAACAACCGGTGACCCGGGTAACGTCGTTGAAACCTTCGGTGATTTCGTTGGCGGCGGTGACCTCGTTGTCGGTACTGTTGTATTTATCATCCTGATTCTTGTTCAGTTCATCGTTATCAATAAGGGTTCTGAACGAGTTGCAGAAGTAACAGCGAGATTTACTCTGGATGCTTTGCCCGGTAAGCAGATGGCAATTGATGCCGACCTTAACACAGGCTCCATCACAGATGCACAGGCAAAGGAAAGACGTCAGAAGCTGCAGGACGAGGCAAGCTTTTTCGGTTCCATGGACGGTGCTGTTAAGTATGTAAAGGGAGATGCAACAGCAGGTCTTGTTATTACAGGCGTAAACGTAATCGGCGGTATCATCATGGGTGTGCTCCGACAGAACATGGACATCGGCGCAGCACTTGATAAGTACGTTGTTCTTACCATCGGTGACGGTCTTGTAAGTCAGATTCCCTCACTTTTAATTTCATTATCGACAGGTATCCTGGTAACCAAGGGTTCCAAGGAAGCAGACTTTGGTACTGTACTGGTGTCACAGCTCTTTGGTCTCCCTAAGGTATTATATCTGGTAGGCGGGGTTTTGATGGTACTTGGTATTGTAACACCGTTAAATCCATTGATTTTCGTGACCCTGGGTGCTATTTTCATCATCTGCGGAAGATTGATTGCCAATACGCTTGAAACTGCTCAGATTGAAGCGATGGCGGATACCGAGGAGGAATCGGCAGAGGAAATCAGAAGACCGGAAAATGTCAATTCTCTTTTACAGGTTGACCCGATTGAACTAGAATTCGGCTACGGTATTATCCCACTGGCTGATGTCAACCAGGGCGGTGACTTACTTGACCGAGTTGTTATGATTCGTAGACAGATAGCCTTAGAGCTTGGTACGGTCGTTCCGATTATCCGATTACGCGATAACATTCAGTTAAATCCGAATCAGTACATTATTAAGATAAAGGGCATACAGGTAAGCGAAGGCGAGATTTTATTCGACCATTATATGGCAATGAATCCGGGCTTCGTAGAGGAAGAGATATCCGGTATCCCGACCTTCGAGCCATCCTTCCATCTGCCGGCCATCTGGATTACGGAAAGCCAGAGAGAGCGTGCAGAGAGCGTTGGCTATACCGTAGTAGACCCGCCTTCTATCATTGCAACACATTTAACAGAGATTATCAGACAGTACCTGGCTGATTTGCTTACAAGACAGGATGTACAGAATCTTGTCAACAACGTCAAGGAATCCAATCCATCCCTTGTGGAAGAGCTCGTACCGAAGCTGCTTGGACTTGGTGATATCCAGAAGGTATTACAGAACCTGCTCAAGGAAGGTATTTCCGTAAGAGATCTGGTAACCATCTTTGAAACCCTGGCAGACCATGCAGCAGCAACAAGAGATACGGATATCCTTACAGAATATGTTCGACAGAGCCTGAAGAGGGCGATATCCAATAAATACTTCCCGACTAACGAAACGACCAGTGTGGTAACCTTAGATCCGCAGCTGGAGCAGGAGATTATGGGAAGTGTGAAACAGACAGAGCAGGGTGCATACCTGACGCTCGACCCGGATAAGACCAAATCAATCATGGCTTCTGTGGAAACGGAGGTAGGCAAGCTTGAAAAGCTTGGCAAGAATCCAATCGTAATAACCTCACCGATTGTCAGAATGTACTTCAAGAAGCTGACAGAGGATTATTACAAGGACCTGGTAGTCGTGTCATACAATGAAATTGACGCAAGTGTAGAATTACAATCAGTAGGAATGGTGACGGCATAATGATTATTAAGAAATTTCAAGGAAAAACAAAAGAAGAAGCACTGGAGTGCGCAAAGAAGGAACTCGGCGAAGGCATTGTAGAAATGAATGTCAAAACAGTAAAAGCAAAAGGATTGCTTGGCATCTTCAAGGGAGCAAAGGTTGAGGTAACCGTAGCAAAGGAAGAGGAAAGTGAAAAATACGGAATTGCCTCAAATAAGGTTTCCAAGGAGGCTGCAGACAGCGCGGTCGGAGGTCTGAATGCCGCCAAGATCATACCGATGAAGCAGCCGGCTAAGATTGCATCAGGACAGGGCGCAGGCGCCGTAATGGAGGATGCAAGAGCAATGGGTGAGACAGTGGCAGATGTACTTGCCGCTTTCCCACAGGCGATGAAGAAGACATCGTCTGCGGACGCATCAGAAAAGCAGCCGGAAAATAAAGAAGAGAAAGCAAAGCCGGAAGAAAAGGACAGCAGTAAGGGAAGTATTCTGGAAGAAAAGCTTGACAATCTGCAGAGTCTGTTAGAAAAGCAGCTCTCCCAGCAGGAAGAAAAGGCGGCGGCAGAGAGCGAAGAACAGAAAAAGGAAGAAGAAAACCGTACAAGAGTAAACTTCTTAAGACTTCTGTATAACAAGATGATTGATAATGAGGTACATGAAAAGTACGCCAATGAAATCATTGATGAAATCGAAAAGAGTTGTAAGCAGGATGCAACCATGGATTATATGCTCTCTGATATTTATCAGAGAATGATTCTGAAGTTCGGTAAGCCATTTATGCTTGAGGAGGAAGAAAATGAGCCGAAGGTTCTCTTCTTTGTAGGACCAACCGGTGTTGGTAAGACAACAACCATAGCAAAGATTGCTTCATCCCTCAGGGTAGAGCAGAAAAAGAAGGTGGCACTGCTTACTTCCGATACCTATCGAATCGCAGCGGCAGAACAGCTCAGAACCTACGCCAATATTTTAGAGGTTCCGTTCAGAGTCGTATATACCGTACAGGAGATTAGCGAGTCAATTGAAGATTTTAAGGAATATGATTATATTCTTGTTGATACAACAGGACACTCTCCGAATAACGAAGCGCAGAGAGAAAGCATGAGCGAGCTGATTAATTCGGTGGAAACCAATTCCAGAAAGGAAGTGTTCTTAGTATTATCAGCGGCAACAAAGTACAGAGATCTGATGAAGATTGCTGATACTTATAAAGAAATAGCAGATTATAAGCTTATTTTTACCAAGCTGGACGAAACGTCAACTCTGGGTAATATTTATAACTTGAAAATGTATACAGGAGCATCATTATCCTATGTTACATGTGGTCAAAACGTTCCCGATGATATTGCATACTTTAATCCACAGGCAACAGTAAAACAGCTTTTAGGTGGAAGAAAATAAGTGTGAAAGGGGAGTAAACATATGATGGATCAGGCAGAACAGTTACGTAATGTCATTAAAATGAATCCGACTCCAAGACCGCGCGCAAGGGTAATTACTGTTACCAGTGGTAAAGGCGGTGTAGGAAAATCCAATACATCCATTAATCTGGCATGCCAATTTAAGAAAATGGGACATAAGGTCATCATTCTGGATGCAGATTTTGGACTTGCAAATATTGAGATTATGTTTGGTACCGTACCAAAGCATAATCTGTGTGATTTGATTTACCAGGGAAAGAGTATCACGGATATCATTACCTGGGGGCCAATGGATATCGGCTTTATCTCAGGCGGTTCAGGAATCAGCGGTATGTCGAACTTAAGTCAGGATTATCTGAACTATATTATCAGGAACCTCGTGAAGCTGGATGCAATTGCAGATATCATTATTATAGATACCGGTGCCGGAATTTCGGATGCCGTACTTGATTTTCTGGTAGCAAGCGGTGAAATACTCGTTGTGGCAACACCGGAGCCGACATCAATCACAGATTCTTATTCCTTATTAAAGGCATTGAACACGCATCCGAGATTTTCAAGAGAAGACTCGAAGATTAAGGTCATTGCCAATAAGGTAGGAACGGTTGAGGAAGGCGAGGTTATGTACAATAAGCTCAATTCCGTAGTGAACAGATATTTAAAGCTTCCGGTATCCTATCTGGGTGCGATTCCGCAGGATTCCCGTCTGGAGGAGGCAGTAATGCAGCAGATGCCGGTAAGTATGCAGAGTCCGAATTCCAAGTCGGCAAAGGCATTTGAGAGAATGGCATATACACTGATGGATAAGGAATACGACAAATCACTTTCCAGACGCGGTATGGCAGCATTTTTCTCACATATCGTAGCCGGAAACAAAAAGATGGGGTAAATAAGAGAAAGTCGAGGTTATTAATATGGGTGTTTTAGCAAAAAAGTTGGATCAGGAGGCTTCTATGGTTGAAAAGGTCATTTCACCGGGAGACAAGCTTGAAATGAAATCCGTACAGGAGGTAACCCTTCCGGACGGAACAGAGGGCATTAAGCTTTACAAGTCTACAGTTTACGATGTTTCGGAGGATGGAAGGGTTTCCATCGTTATGCCGATGGAAAAGACAAAAATGGTACTGCTCCCGATTGAGGGTGAGTATGAGGTATGCTTTTTCTCCAACGGAGGAATGTACAATGCCAATGTCAGAATCCTTGAGAGAGAAAAGATTAACAATACCTACGTTCTGATTACAGAGGTCGTTACGAATCTTCATAAGTTCCAGAGACGTGAGTATTACCGCTTTAACTGCATCGTGGAAATGATGGCAAAGGAGCTGGCCAAGGCAGAGGCGGAGGCCTTTGGAAAGCAGCTCGGCTATCTGGTATCGGAAGCAGATATGAAGAGAGGCGTTATTGTTGATATCAGCGGTGGCGGACTCAGATTCGTTTCCAGACATTCCTTTGAGGAAGGCACCATCCTGTATCTGAGATTCAAGCTGTCAATCAACGACCAGGAAAAAGAATTCAGAGTGGCTGCCAAGATAGTTGTTTCACGGGAGATTGAGAAGCGCCAGGATGAGTATGAGAACCGTGTAAAATTCCTTTATCTTGATAATATTACGCGTGAAGAAATTATTAAATATATTTTTGACGAGGATCGCAAAAATAGAAAAAATGGAAAAGGAAGATAAAATGTATGACAATTAGCCATTTAAACACAAAAAGTAAGAAAAAAATACTACTAGTTGATGACTCTGCACTTATGAGAAGAGTTATGTGTGATATAATCGATGCAGATGAACGATTCCAGGTTGTTGACCAGGTGTTTGATGGTGAAAAGGCATATGAGTTATTGAAGGTAAATAAGTACGACGGTGTCGTGCTGGATGTAAATATGCCAAAGCTTAATGGAATTCAACTCTTGCGAATGCTTCAGAGGGATAAGATTCAGGCAAGAATCATGATGGCAAGTACCGATACAAGGGAAGGCGCATCCGTTACGATGGAGGCGCTGGAGCTTGGAGCCATTGATTTTATTGAAAAACCGGCGAATCTCAGCTATCTGAAGGGGCAGGAATTCAAGGCGAAGTTCCTTGATACGCTGTATGCAGTAACAACAAGCAGTCAGACGAATATTCAAAAGGACACCTTAGAAGCGCCGCACAAGCAGGAGGAGCACACCAAAAAACTGGTTGATATTGTAAGAAGAAGTCAGCCGGCTGTCGGAGGACAGAAAATCGTAGCGATTGCAAGCTCCACAGGCGGACCAAAGGCATTACAAAGCGTAATACCGAGACTTCCGGCAGAACTGGCAGCACCTGTTCTGATAGTTCAGCATATGCCGAAGGGTTTTACACAGTCACTGGCAGAACGCTTGAATTCCTTGAGCAAAATCGAAGTGAAGGAAGCGGTGGATGGTGAAGAGGTTGTAAATGGCAGAGTGTATATCGCTCAGGGCGGGCTGCATATGAATGTGGTTGCCAGAGGCGGTAAAAGCTTTATCAAATACACCGATGAACCGCCAAGAGAAGGTGTTAAGCCTTGCGCGAATTATATGTATGAATCCTTGAAAGACAGCAACTATTCCCAGGTAGTTTGTGTAGTACTTACGGGAATGGGAGCAGATGGAACAAAAGGAATCGTGAATTTGGAAACTGCAAAAAAAGTACACGTCATTGCACAGGATGAAG
>CAYLWP010000023.1:0-23714 GCA_964387365.1 uncultured Roseburia sp.
GTCAGAGGTAATGCAAGCGGTATGGCAGTTGGTCTTCCGGATGGTCAGATGGGTAACTCTGAGGTAGGACATCTGAATATGGGTGCCGGAAGAATCGTATACCAGGAGCTTACCAGAATTACAAAGGAGATTCAGGATGGCACTTTCTTTGAGAATCCGGCATTATTAGAGGCAGTAAATAACTGCAAGGAAAAGAATTCCGCACTTCATTTATTCGGTTTATTATCCGATGGTGGTGTTCACAGCCACAATACACATCTTTACGGTTTATTAGAGCTTGCAAAGAGAAATGGTTTATCAGAAGTATTCGTACACTGCTTCTTAGACGGACGTGATACTCCGCCTGCTTCAGGAAAGAGCTTTGCAGAAGAGTTAGAGGCTAAGATGCAGGAAATCGGTGTTGGTAAGATTGCATCCGTTATGGGACGTTACTATGCGATGGACAGAGACAACAACTATGACCGTGTTCAGTTAGCATATAATGTAATGACAACAGGCGAAGGTGAGACAGCAACTTCCGGTCCAGCAGCAATCCAGCAGTCATATGACAATGACAAGACAGATGAATTCGTACTTCCGACAGCAGTAGTAGAGAAAGGTAAGCCGGTTGCTACCATCAAGGATGGCGATTCCGTAATCTTCTTTAACTTCAGACCTGACCGTGCAAGAGAAATTACAAGAGCATTCTGTGATAACGACAGCGAATTCAAGGGCTTTGACAGAAAGAGACCTGATATCAAGTTTGTATGCTTCTCAGAATATGACCCAACTATCCCGAATAAGTCTGTTGCATTCCACAAGATTGCAGTAACCAATACCTTTGGTGAGTGGCTTGCAGCTAACAATATGACACAGGCAAGAATCGCTGAGACAGAGAAGTATGCACATGTAACATTCTTCTTCAACGGTGGTGTGGAAGAGCCTAATAAGGATGAGGACAGAGTACTTGTTCCTTCTCCAAAGGAGGTTGCAACCTATGACCTTAAGCCTGAGATGAGTGCTTATGCGGTTTGTGACAAGTTAACAGATGCGATTAAGTCCGGAAAATATGATGTTATCATCATCAACTTCGCTAATCCTGACATGGTTGGACATACCGGTGTTGAGGAAGCTGCAATCAAGGCAGTAGAAGCTGTTGATGAATGTGTAGGAAAGGCAGTAGAGGCTATCCTTTCCGTAAACGGAACTATGTTTATCTGTGCTGACCACGGTAATGCAGAGCAGCTTGTTGATTATGAGACAGGCGCACCGTTCACAGCTCATACAACCAATCAGGTTCCATTCATTTTAGTAAATTATGACGAAGCTTACACCTTAAGAGAGGGTGGCTGTCTTGCAGATATCGTTCCTACATTAATCGAAACAATGGGAATGACACAGCCTGCTGAAATGACTGGAAAATCATTATTAATTAAGAAATAACTAATAGAAAGGTGGTTTGCCGGGTGCAGCCACCTTTTTATTTCATTCACGAGGTGCTTATTCACTTCCTTGCCTGTCATATTGCACAAAAATGGGCTTAGTAACGGTCGATTTCAAAGTAATAAAACTGAAAAAACGCAATGAGTTGAAAGAAAACAGAAAATAATATATAATTATACTTGATGTATACTGTTTGTTTATACTGTTCAGGGTATCATAGTGAGAATGACTCTGAATAGTCAGGTTTAGGAGTTGAATGTTTGTGAATGTCAGAATAGGGTATCAATTACTTATTATTACCATTTTGTGTATCTGTATCTGGTTTTTACAGGTTTGCAGTAAGGATAAAGCATACCATCGCCGCGTTTTCAAGTGTTTTATGGGTATTGCAGTTCTGATGTATGTTAATCGTATTTTCTTAGTCTGTATGGAAGAGGGCTATGTCATCCCTACGGACAATTTATTATCTCTGGAAAGAACGATTCATTTTGTGTTAACTTTGCTGGTGTACTTGTTCTATTCGTACTTTATGCTTTGTTTTATTAATCAGTTTAACACAGCTACTATATCTAAAAAGCTGTTATTCTTTGCTCCGAGTCTGTTAGCTTGTCTTTTGGCGGCGACTTCTTATTGGACTCATTTTGTATTCTATTTTGAAGATGGCGTTTACTATCGGGGATACGGCGTATGGTTTGTTGCTTTGGTTCGTGCAGCATACGGAGTGGGAACCACGATTTATGCTTTTGCAAAGAGACATCTTTTACCTAAAATCTTTGGAAAAAGTGTTATTCTGGTAGCTTTTTTTACGGTATTGCAGGCAATACAGTATTATATGACGAACGATGAAACGTTATATTATTCTACGCTGATTGCCAATATTATCATTTTTACGCTTACAACCACAGTAGTCGGATTTTATAAGGATACGCTGACCGGCTTGTTAAACCGTCAGGCGTTTGAGCAGTATGCGGCATCGGAAATCGGAAAACGCAGAAATAAGGCGGTTTATCTGATTAAGCTGAAAAACTATGAGTATATCAAGGGAAATTGGCATGAGTCAGCCTTGCTGGGAGTGATAGTTTCCCTTGCCAAATCTATCAGAGAGTATGCAGGAATTCCGGCTACCTACTATCTGGGCGTAGGGCGTTATGTGGTTATTTCCGCTAAAAAAGACCATTTTAATGAGGAAGAATTCCTTGGAAAGCTGAAGGAGAGGGCGGAAACTGCCTTTGATTTCAGTCATGCAAGTGTAAATCTGAACCTGTTTGTTGCCGTGATGAATCTGGAAAGCGGCAAGATAACAAAGAATAATTTTTATAAGTACTTCACTGCATGCGATGATATGAAATATCGCAGTAAGGAGTCACTGGAGATTGTTCATAGTGACAATCTGGGTATCGACCAGCTGGAACGTTATCGTAATGTCGAGGAAGCAATTGACAGAGCATTGGCGGAAAAGGAATTTAAGATGTTCTATCAGCCGATTTACTCAACAGAATCGAAAAGGGTGGTTTCTGCAGAAGCGCTGATTCGTTTAAATGACAGAATCCTTGGCTTTGTTTCGCCGGATGAATTTATTCCGATATCCGAGAAGAACGGAAAAATTATCGAGATCAGCGAATATGTTATAGACAGCGTGTTCCGCTTCGTTAAGGAAAATGACCTGGCGGCACTGGGTGTTGAGTTTGTTGAAATGAATCTGTCCGTGATGCAGTGTATGGACAAGAATCTGATAGAAAAGCTGAAGTTTTATCTTGAAAAATATGATATTAACCCAAAACAGGTTAACCTTGAAATTACGGAAACGGCAACCAGCTTTGATGAGGAGCGTTTGCGGGAGCAGGTGGCACGTATCAAGGATATGGGCTTTAGCTTGTCGCTGGATGACTACGGAACTGGGTATTCCAACCTTGTCAGAGTATTGGAATTTCCGGTGAATATCATTAAGCTGGATAAGAGCATCGTGTGGAGTGCTTTTCAAAACAAGGACAACTTTGTCACATTAAAGAACCTGATTGCTATGTTCCATGATGTAAGAAGAAAGGTTGTTGCAGAAGGTGTGGAGAGTGAGGAGCAGATGAATACACTCACAGAGCTGCAGTGTGATTATCTGCAGGGATACTACTATTCCAAGCCGGTGTGCGAAGAAGAGTTTCTTGCTTATGTTGAAAAGAAGAACCTGTGACGGCGGGATTTTACATAGGGAATCCCTTGACAGAAAGTCTGTATCATAAGCTGTGAATAGAGAACCTTCTCTTTGGAAAGAATAGGATATGATTCTATTGTTTTCAAAGAGGAGGTTTTTTTATGCAATATCTGATTACAGATGTGAAGGCAAGAGAGATTCTGGATTCCAGAGGAAATCCGACTGTGGAAGCGGTTGTGACGGTAAATCATACTTATCAGGGAAGCGCAGCGGTTCCTTCCGGAGCAAGCACGGGAAAGTTTGAAGCGGTAGAGCTTCGCGATGGGGAACTTCGCTACATGGGACTGGGAACACAAAAGGCTGTTACAAACGTAAATACAAAAATTAAGGATGTTTTGGTTGGCGCAGATGCGACGAATCAGAAGCTGGTAGATAAGCTGCTGATTGATACGGACGGCACGGAGAACAAGGGTAATCTTGGCGCGAATGCAACGCTTAGTGTTTCCATGGCGGTGGCAAGAGCTGCGGCAAATGCATTGGAAATCCCTTTGTACCGCTATCTTGGCGGTGTAAATACCAGCCGTTTGCCTGTGCCGATGATGAATATTTTAAATGGTGGACGCCATGCAACGAATACGGTTGATTTCCAGGAGTTTATGATTATGCCTGTTAAGGCGGTTTCTTTTGCGGAGGGACTTCGTATTTGTGCGGAAATCTATCATAACCTTAAAAAGCTCTGCCATCAGAAGGGCTTATCAACAGGAGTCGGTGACGAGGGCGGCTTTGCTCCGGATCTCCCGGATGCTTTTGCTGTTCTGGATTTGATTATGGAAGCAATTAAGGCTGCAGGCTATTCACCGGATACGGAAATCAAGATTGCACTTGATGTTGCAGCTTCGGAGCTTTACAACGAAGAGGACGGGAAATACCATTTTCAGGGAGAAACGGAGCTTCGTAACAGGAAGAAGGAAGGTAGCTGCGAGTGCGGAGCTGATTGTGAATGCGGGCAGATTACGAGAAGTACGGAGGAAATGATTACTTACTATGAGGAGCTTCTCAATCGTTATCCGATTATCTCGATAGAGGATGGTCTGGCAGAGGATGACTGGGATGGTTGGAAGCTGTTGACAAAGCGGCTTGGTGACAGAGTACAGCTTGTTGGGGATGATTTATTTGTCACAAACACAAAGCGACTGGATGCCGGCATTAAGCTTAAGGTTGCCAATGCGATTCTGGTTAAGGTGAATCAGATTGGTACGGTGAGTGAGGCGATGGCAGCAGTCGAAATGGCACAGCACAATGGCTACAAGGCTGTCATCAGTCACCGAAGCGGTGAAACAGAGGATACCTTTATCGCCGACCTTGCTGTTGCAACAAACGCCGGTCAGATTAAAACGGGCGCTCCCTGCCGCAGCGACCGTGTCGCCAAGTATAACCGGCTTCTTCGAATCGAAGAAGAACTCGACCCTGTCGGAACGTATATGGACCCGTTTAATAAATTATAAGATGGCCGGTGTGGCACTTAACACCCACTACGCGTAGATTGGGTTTGCTCAGAATTTTCAGCCTGACTTATTTATAATATCTTTCCTGTGTTAACGTCCCTATATTATTCGAACGCAGAAATGGAACCTACTATATCTGTTTTTGCAATAGAGCGCAGGGGAATAGCAGTTGCAGCCAAACAAGCAACGACAGAAATCGTAGCCGCTTCCAAAATTGAAATAATCGGTACTGCTTCAAATTGCAGAGTATTATCGACTGCTGCTTCAATAAAAACAGAGCAGATATAACCTAACACCCCACCAAAGACAGAAGCAATCAGCCCATAATATGCGCCCTCCCATAAAAAGGTCTTGTAAAGACTTGTTTTGCTCATACCAATGGCGCGCTGCACACCGATTTCAGAAACGCGGGTATGAATATTTGTATAAACTGTATTGATGATATTCAGCACACCGATAAATCCAATGAACAAAATCAGTCCCCAACAAAGCATATTGATCTGTGTAAAACTTTCTGCGAGTTCTGCGTCTGATTGCAGATAAGATAACCAATGACTACCCGTGTTCCGGCTGCACCATTCGCCTAACCATGTTTCAAACTGCTCAGCTTCGGCTTCCTCGGTCAAGGTAGGATATATTTCTGCATATTGCGCTTTTCCTGTTATAGCGGTGTAGGTAGCGTCACACACGATAATCTGTACGCCATTTACAAACCCCTCGTTGTTTATCACAACAGGGTCGTCAATAACTCCTGCAACAGAGAAAGGAATAGGATTTTTCACAAGACAAGCAATACCATTTAACAAATCTTTCTTATCGCTTTCACTTAATGAAGAAATTGCAGTAGTCAAGCGTTCATTATCAAATCCGGCAATATGCAGGGCTTCCCATGTCTGTAATGGAATATCGGTATCTATGGGTATTGTCCCGGTTTCGTCATACTGATAAATTGTCAGCATTGTTGTGGATAGGGTATCTATCATTTCATTTTCGCGTAGTTCATTTATAGAAGCGGCGGCAATACCGATTGTTTCATTCGTAACGGAATAATCGCCCAAATGACTGTCCTTAAATGCCGTACTTGCGTCCATAAGCCCACTGAAAGATTGTAGGGCAACAAAAACCGTAATGCTCATTACAATAGACAAAATGGTAATGAATGTGCGTCCCCGGTTTCGTTTCAAGTTAAGACGGGCGTAAAATGCTTCAAAATTCCTAATCTTTTTTGACTTGCGGTGACGGCGTTTAACCTTTGTAGATTGCCCGGACATAGCCACCGTTGGGGAAACGCAGGAAGCATAGTGAGCTGCGGGAAAAGCTGCAATACACGCAAAAATCAGCGTAATTATCACACTTGCCACCAAAGGCAGGGCTTTACTGACACTATTTGCGTTAATGGTTGCGGTCAATTCCTGTGTTGTGCTTGCCATAAACAAATCGGGGTTTAAGAAGCTCATAGCTGCTGTTAATATGCCCTGTGAAGATAAAAGCCCCAAGATTACACCAAGCGGAATACCGATACCGCAGAGCAAAAGAAGCTGTACCGCCACCAAGCTATAAAGCTGTTTTTTTCGCCGCCAATCGCACGGAGCGTTCCGTATTCCCGAACACGCTTTGATACTGCGATTTTCAGAATGTTATAAATGACAAGTCCTGCTGCAAGTAACACAAGAACACCCACCATAACGCAAGCGACAGTCATAAAGGAAAATCCCGTACTTTCTGTATCTGCTGTTCCGGCTTCCGCATAAGCGATACCAAGCGTTTCTAACAGTATGCCGTTGTACTGAATATTTGCTTCGTCAATAGACAATTCTGCCGCAAGATCGTCCACAACAAATTGAAATTGCTCCGTACTTTTCGTTTTGAAGTCAGTAGAATACAGCAAGTAGCGTTCGGGCAATAAGGCTTTCGCCGTACCCTCACCGACGATACCCTCTACAATACCGCTGCTATAACCGAGATAGCTGTTTTCCAATATGCCGCAAAGCGTAAAGTCCGCAACATATTCATACGAGGCTTCCATGTCGTTTCTCAAAGAAACTTCAAGCGGAATGTGGATTGTGTCACCAACTTTACCGTCAAACTCCCAATATTGCAGCGCATTTTCCGGCAAAGCGATTTCATTTTCGCTTTCGGGCAAATACCCCTCTTTTAACTCACTAATTGCAGGATAAGCGTCTAATGCGTCCCCGTAATACTCACGGAGATAGAGCGTCAATCCGCTGTTTTGTAAATCAGCATAGCCCATATTGATTAGGCTGCCGACATCTGTAAGCCGGATGTTTTCGGAAAGGGACTGCGCCTGTTCCTGTGATAGCTGATGAAAGGTAACATAGCGATCACCGTTCAGACTTGCCGCTTGATTGATACGCATAGACTGTAAAATGCCTATTGACTGACCGACTACCGTAGTCATAACAGTAGATAAAATAACAGCAATCAAAATCAGTAGGGAAGTGACTTTTTGCGCTTTAAGCTCTTTCCATGCAAGGGATAAATAGGATTTCATTTTATCACCTCCGAGAGTTCTCCGTCTATGATAGAAAACTGACGGTCTGCCATTTTTGCAATACGGTTATCATGCGTGATAATGACAAGCGTTTTTCCTAATTTCTCCCGAATATCGCAAAGCATTTTCATAACTTTGCTGCCACTTTTACTGTCAAGATTTCCTGTTGGCTCGTCCGCAAAAATAATGTCAGGCTGTGCAATCAGAGCGCGGGCAATCGCTACACGCTGTTGCTGACCGCCGGATAACTCATGCGGAAGATGTGATAAGCGTTCTTCTAAGCCCAAAAGTTCCGTGAGCTGCTTCAAATATTTTTCGTTGGGCTGCTTTTTATCTAACAACAGGGGCATGATAATGTTTTCTCGTGTCGTGAGAACGGGCAAGAGGTTGAATTGCTGAAAGATAAATCCGATTTTTTGGCGGCGAAAAGTGGAAAGTTGTTTATCGCTGCCGTTATGAATATCTGTATCGCCATATAAGACAACGCCGGAAGTAGGGTTATCCAACCCACTGACGATATGGAGCAATGTACTTTTTCCGCTACCGGACGGTCCGATAATGGAAATAAAGTCTCCCAAATGAATAGCCATGTTGGCGTGGTTGAGTGCGGTTACTTGACTTTCACCCGCACCATAGATTTTTGAGACATCTTTTACTTGAATGTCCATAAAAAAACTCTCCTTATCTCGTGACAAATCACGTGTGATAAGGAGAGTATATAGGGCAAATCTCAAAAATCGCTCAAGGTTTCAAAAATTAAAAACTGCTGTTGTCTTTGCTCCATATTCCATATTTTCGATTGTTAAGCTACCGCCATGCTTTTCGCATAGCAGCTTGCAGATATAAAGCCCCATTCCAAAATGCTCACTATCTAACATTTCATTGTGTGAAAAAGGAGTAATGCCTTTTCTTAATATGGTAGCAGGATAACCGTTGCCGTCGTCACAAACGATCAAAACCATTCGTTTTTCTTGATAGGTTATGTGGGCGGTAACTTTGTTTTCCGCATACCGCAGAGCGTTATTGATAAGATTTTCTGCTGTGTTAAAAACAAACTGCTTATCAATATGCACCTGCTCCGCTGTCCCGAAATGGGTTATTTTAATTTCTCTGCCGGACGTTTCGGCAAGTATGGCAAGGCTGCTTTGTAATTCCGATTGAATATTCTCTTTGTTGTAAATAAGCCGCTTGCACTCTAATTCCTCTAATTTCTGCGCGCTTGTCATAATCTCTACATAATGCTCAATTCGCCCTACATATTGACAGATCAGTTCGACAGGCTCCTTGCCGTTATCCGCATTAATACTGCTGTTTTCTATGCCCTTTTGGAGCAACTTCGCAGACCCTTTCAATACGGTAACAGGATTTCGCAAATCGTGAGAAAAGGCAGCGTTTAACCGTTTGCGTTCCTCCGCTTGCCGCCAAAGCTCCCGATTATTTGAAAGTAAGGTTTTACGCATAACCTCAAACGCAGAGCAGAGTTCGCCTAATTCGTCTGACGCATAGCCAGTTATTTCAAAATCCAAGTCCTGTTTTTGTATGCGTTCGGCACTATCCCACAGGATAGCAATAGGTCGTTTCAGTTTTAACCGATAAAAGATTATATCAGCGTAAATAAGTGCCACGATTACAAAAACAACGGGCATTGCTATCTGTAATGAAGAAAGAATACTATACCACGGTTCAACTTTGTAAGTATAGTGATAGGCTGTTTGCGTTCCATCCTCACCTGTGATTACTACCGCAGAATTATCCGGGGCAATAGCTTGCGAGTTATCAAGGCTGCTTTCTTCGCCAGGAACAGTAACATATAAATCGAAGTGGTCTATCAAAACATTGCATAACTCGCTGAACAGAACACTTAATACGATAGCTGTAATTAGGGAAACTGTGATAATTGCAAAAAAGGACTTTTTCAAACTCATGTTTTTTATCCAACCCATTTATAGCCCACCCCCCAAACAGTTTCTATATAATTGTGGAGTGACAGAGCAGAAAACTTTGCCCGTATCTTTCGTATATGCTCCATAATCGTGTCGCTGTTTCCATAGCTCTCTAGTCCCCAAACCGTATCATAAATCCTTTCACGGTCAAATACTTGTCCGGCATTGATAGAGAGCAATTCCACAATATCAAATTCTTTCTTCGACAAAGAAACGATTGTTCCGCTTATGGAAATTTCCCGTTTCGCGTAGTCGATAACCATATCATTAAAAAATTGCAAAGTAGACTGTTCCTGCTTCCTGTTCTCACGGCGCAGATGTGCCGCCACCCTTGCACCCAATTCGTCGAGGTCAAAAGGTTTTACGATATAGTCATCCGCACCTGCGGAAAAACCTTTGATTTTATCCGTCGTTTCAATACGGGCTGTCAAAAACAGAATAGGGCAAGTGATGTAGTCGCGGATTTTCTGACAGACTGTAAGACCGTCCATATCAGGCATATTTATATCAAGCAGGACAATATCCGGCAGACAGGACATTTTCTTTAAGGCTTCCTGCCCACTGTAAGCTGTGATTACTTGATAGCCCGACATTTCAAAGTAGTTTTTCATAACGGTAACAACACCTTTTTCATCATCAACCAGCATTATTTTTTCATTCACGTCCACCGCCTCCTTTTGTAAGTGTATATTATCTCATATAAATCTCAAAAATTTCTCAATTGTTTTGTATAAATATCTGTACACATTATATCCTACTTTGCTCTTAAAACAACCAGAACCCTTTTGTTGAACACGTACCTAATTCTCATACCCCAAAGTATGAACTGAGTGACATGGCAGACAGTTGGTTCGGCACATTCCTCATTCCACCCAAATTTACACAGATTTTACAAAACCATGGTTTTGCATTTTACATTGGAAAGTTATTCTGAATACAACGAATGAAAAAGAGACATTCGAAATAAAATCATAATGGGTTGACCCGGTGGAGGTACAATCCGAGAGGAGAGATTATGAAGAAAACAACATTAACCAAAACAGTAGCATTAGCAGCAATGGTATTGGGGCTTACAGCTTGCGGAAGTTCAGAGGGAACAACACAGACAAGCACAACAACACAGACAACAACTGAGCAGGCTGCGGATACAGCGGCACAGAATGAGACAGCACCGACAGAGCTTTCAGGAACAATTACCATGGCAGGAAGTACTTCCATGGAGAAGCTTGCCAATGCAGTAGCAGAAAGCTTCATGGAAAAGTATCCTAATGTAACGGTAACGGCAGAGTTTACAGGTTCGTCTGCAGGTATTGAGTCAGTTCTTGCAGGAAGCGTAAATATCGGAAATGCATCCCGTAACTTAAAGGATAGTGAGAAGGAAAGTGGAGCGGTAGAAAATATCGTAGCAATCGACGGTATTGCAGTAGTAACAGACTCTGCCAATGCAGTAGGCGATTTAACCAAGGAACAGCTTATCGGCATTTATACAGGACAAACTAAAAATTGGAGTGAGCTTGGCGGAGCGGATTCAGCAATCGTAGTAGTCGGTCGTGAGGCAGGTTCCGGTACAAGAGGCGCATTTGAAGAGCTTCTTGAGATTGAAGACCAGTGTACCTATGCAAACGAACTGGACTCCACAGGTGCGGTAATGGCTAAGGTGGCAGCTACACCGGGTGCAATCGGATACGTATCTCTGGACGTTGTTGATGACAGCGTTAAGGCATTCGCTTTAGAGGGCGTAGAGGCAACCGCAGAGAATATTAAGGCAGGCAACTATTTCTTAAGCAGACCGTTCGTAATGGCAACCAAGGGAGAAATTGCAGAGCAGGATGCGCTTGTACAGGAGTTATTCAGCTATCTTGCCTCTGAGGAAGGTAAGAAAGTAATCGCTGCGGTAGGACTGATCACAGTAGATTAATTGATACTGGAACGAGGTACGAGTGAACAGTAGCGATTCATTATCCGGGCATGAAAATCAAATGCCGGAGTGCCTGAAAAGGTGGCGCAGATAGGAGTTATATGGAACATTCATTTTCTATCATGGAAGATAAAAAAACCAAGGCAGTGCTGGAAGAGGTAATGAAATACCTCTTCTTGGCATGTGCTTTTTTTGCGGTACTCGCAGTATTTTCGATAACTATATATATGATAATAAACGGAACACCTGCACTATTTAAGGTGGGACTAAAGGAAATTCTTTTTGAGACAGAATGGGCACCAACCGCGGCAGAGCCAAAATACGGTATTCTGTATGTTATTTTGACTTCCATTGCCGGTACAACCTGTGCAGTGCTGATTGGTGTGCCGATAGGCGTGCTGACAGCCGTGTTTATTGCGGAGGTTGCACCAAAAAGACTGGCGGCTGTCGTAAAGCCGGCAGTAGAGCTGCTTGCGGGGATTCCGTCAGTAATCTACGGACTGCTTGGTATTATGATATTAAATCCGCTGATGTATAAGCTCGAAGTAATGATTTTTAAAGACTCAAAAACCCATCAGTTTACCGGAGGTTCCAATCTGATATCAGCCATTATTGTTCTGGCAATTATGATTCTGCCAACCGTAATCAACATCAGTGAATCGGCAATCAGAGCTGTACCGCGCGAAATGAGAAGTGCTTCGCTGGCACTGGGAGCGTCTAAAATACAGACTATTTTTAAGGTAGTATTACCGGTGGCAAAGTCAGGAATTATTTCGGCAATCGTACTTGGCGTTGGCCGCGCAATCGGTGAGGCAATGGCAATTACACTGGTATCAGGAGGCTCAGTTAATCTTCCGTTACCGTTTAACTCTGTCCGTTTCCTGACTACTGCGATTGTTGCAGAGATGGGATATGCGGCAGACCTTCATAGAGAAGTATTGTTTACCATAGGCTTGATTCTGTTTGCATTTATTATGCTTGTAAACACAGCCTTTGCAAAGATTTTGAAGGGTAAGGGAGTAGAAAAGTAACAGATGTTGAAAAAGAGCTTCGCAAAAAACAGGATAGTAAGGAATCCGGACAATTTGCGAAAACAGAAAGGTATGAAAAATGGAAAGAGTAATCGTGTTACCGGGAATCAGTGAATTTGATACATATGAAAACAGCAGTATCCGGAAAAAAGGAACAAGACTTACAGATGATATTATGTATGTTTTGATTTATCTTTCAGCAGGTATTGCCGTTGCACTTCTGGTTGGAATTCTCGGATATGTGTTTGTCAGAGGAATCAGGGAAGTGAACCTGACCTTTTTAACTTCTGTCACCAGTACGCTTAAGGGAACAACAGGTATTGCAGGTAATATTTTAAACACCATATATATGGTAGTGTTAACGCTGCTTATTGCAGCACCTATCGGTATCGGCTCGGCAATCTATCTGAATGAGTATGCAAAGCCCGGAAAAGTAGTAAAAATAATTCAGTTTACAACAGAAACCCTGTCCGGAATTCCGTCTATTATTTTTGGTTTATTCGGTATGGTATTCTTTGGTAATACTTTAAAGCTTGGCTATTCCCTCCTGACAGGAGCGTTAACTCTGGCAATTATGGTACTGCCGCTGATTACAAGAAATACGCAGGAAGCATTAAAAACCGTTCCGGACAGCTACCGAAGCGGTGCGCTTGGCATGGGAGCTACCAGGTGGTATATGATTCGCACGATTCTTCTGCCTTCGGCGCTTCCGGGAATTGTTACCGGTATCATTCTTGCCATTGGTCGAATTGTCGGCGAGTCAGCAGCATTGCTGTTTACCGGCGGAAGCGGATTTCTGCTGCCTAGAACGGCCGAAGGCTATCTGACCAAGATACTCGAGCCGGGCGGAACGCTGACCATTCAGATGTACCTGTCCATGTCAAAGGGACAGTATGATGTGGCATTCGGAATCGCAGTGGCGCTGCTTGTGATTGTACTGGCAATCAATTTCCTGACCAAGGTACTTGCAAGCAGACTGGATGTAAACAAGCGGGCATAAGTGTATAGATAAAGAAGAGGAAAAAAGCATGAACGATAACATAAAAATCAGTGCCAAGAACGTAAATCTGTATTATGGCGATAATCACGCATTGAAAGATATCAATATGGATATAAAAAAGAATAAGGTTACAGCACTCATCGGACCGTCCGGCTGCGGAAAGTCAACCTTTTTAAAGAGCCTTAACCGTATGAATGACCTGATTGATAATGTAAAAATAGCCGGTGAAATCACACTGGATAATGAAAATATTTATGGCGAAAACGTAGACACAACACTGCTTCGCAAGAAAATAGGCATGGTATTTCAGCAGCCGAATCCGTTTCCGATGAGCATCTACGATAACATTGCGTACGGACCAAGGATTCACGGAATCAGGAATAAGGCAAAGCTGGATGAAATCGTAGAGGAAAGCCTTCGCGGTGCCGCTATTTTTGATGAGGTAAAGGACAGACTGAAAAAATCGGCCCTGGGACTCTCCGGCGGTCAGCAGCAGAGATTGTGTATTGCAAGAGCATTGGCGGTGCAGCCGGAGGTTCTGCTGATGGACGAGCCTAC
The DNA here is from genome assembly GCA_964387365.1 of uncultured Roseburia sp. Lineage (GTDB taxonomy): Bacteria > Bacillota > Clostridia > Lachnospirales > Lachnospiraceae > COE1. The sequence goes on from CAYLWP010000023.1 coordinate 14,036, forward strand.
CTCTGCCCTTGACCCCATTTCTACCCTGAAGGTGGAGGAGCTGATGGAAGAGCTCAAGAAAAAATACACCGTTGTTGTGGTGACACACAATATGCAGCAGGCAACCCGTGTTTCTGATGAAACGGCATTTTTTCTGGTTGGAGAGCTGATAGAATTCGATACGACAGAGAATATTTTTTCCAATCCGAAAAATAAAAAGACGGAAGATTATATTACCGGAAGATTCGGTTAAGGGTGAATTCATAGATGGAAAGGCAGGATAATGAATATGCGTACAAAATTTGATAAACAGCTGACAACGCTGAACGAAGAAATGATACATATGGGGAGTATGACGGAGCAGGCGATAGAAATGGCTATATCTGCCTTGGTCAAGCAGGATACGGATAAGGCAAGAAAGACCATTCAGTTTGCCGACGAGATAGAGCAAAAGGAAAAAGAGCTGCAAAATATGTGTTTTCAGATTCTTCTGTCGCAGCAGCCGGTAGCAAGCGATTTGCGAACCATTTCCGCTGCCATGAAGATGATTACCGATATGAAGAGAATCGGTGACCAGGCAGGCGATATTGCGGAGATATCCATTCATCTGGCGGATGAGGAATACATTAAGAAGCTGGAGCATCTCTCGCAGATGGCAAAGGAAACAACGGTCATGGTAATCAACAGTATAGACGCATTTGTCAGAAGCGATATTGTGCTTGCAGAGGAAGTAATTAAATCCGATGATATCGTTGATGATTTATTTATCACGGTAAAAAAAGAGCTGATTCGCCTGATTCATGAGAACTCTTCCTACGGTGAGCAGGCTACTGATTTGCTGATGGTTGCCAAGTACTTTGAACGTATCGGGGATCATGCGGTGAATATTGCGGAGAGGGTTATCTTTGCCATTACAGGGAAGCAGTATGGGGAAGCATAAGGAAAGTCGGAACCCACGATTCAGGTCTTCATATAATAATATAGAAGTAATGATACAGAGCCGGTCACGGTGAGGATTGGCTTTGTAGCTTTATATAAAAATAGGAAGTGATCGTATGATTCGTTTCAGTGAGTTTCGCAAAAAGGAAGTAATCAGCATCAGGGAATGTAAGCGTCTGGGGCATGTGTGTGATATTGAGTTTGATGAATGCAAGGGCTGTATTACGAAGATTATGGTTCCAAGCTGTGGCGGAATCTGGGGAAAGCTGACGGATGATACGGTTGTTGTGATTCCGTTTCACTGTATCAAGCAGATCGGACCGGATTTGATTCTGGTGGATATATAAAAGAAGTATTTTGGAGATGGATTTTGAACAGTTACACAATTTGTGTGAAAAATCCGAATTGTATATACGAAAGGTTGACATAAAGGATATATTCGCTTATACTTACAATGTAATTAGAAAATAAAGGAAATCCCTTTTATTGAATAAATATACGGAGGTAGACAGCATGAAGTGTCCTTTCTGTGGTCATGAGAACACCAGAGTGATTGATTCAAGACCGGCCGAAGAGAATAATTCCATTCGCAGAAGAAGAGTCTGCGATGAGTGTAACAAGAGATTTACGACATATGAGAAGATAGAGACGATTCCTTTGATTGTTATTAAGAAGGATGATAATCGTGAGGCGTATGAGAGGGCAAAGGTTGAGGCGGGCGTTCTCAGAGCCTGTCATAAGCGTCCGGTCAGTGCAGATCAGCTCAATCACTTGGTTGAGAGTGTTGAAACAGAGATTTTTAATATGGAGGCGAAGGAGATTCCAAGCCGTATTATCGGTGAGCTGGTAATGGATAAGCTCAAAGACATCGATGCGGTTGCCTATGTCAGATTTGCTTCCGTATATCGAGAGTTTAAGGATATCAATACCTTTATGGATGAGCTGAAGAAGGTGTTGGATAAATAAGAAGATTGTAATCTCACCGGAAAGGGATAGCCGGTGGGATTTTTTAGTGCATAGGAAATTCCTGTGCAATATTCTTATGAAGTAAAATGCACGCAAAGAAATACAGGATTGTTAAGAAAATATCTTGATTTTTATGCTCTGATTATATACAATTTAACAAGGCTGTATCGGACGGTACTGGAAGGACTGTACCGAAATGCCGAGATAATTACATATAGAAAGAATAAGAAAAGGAGAAGAAACATGACTAAGAGAAGAAAAAAGTTATTAAAGGTTCTTTTCGTAAGTATGTTACTTACACTGACTATTGCACTGGGCGGATGCGCAGGTGATAAGGAGGATGGAGGCTCTCCACAGAGTGCTATTACGATTGGTATCCCACAGGATCTTGACAGTCTGGATCCGAATGTTGCTGTTGCTGCAGGAACACAGGAGATACTTTTCAATGTTTATGAAGGCTTATATAAGGCTGACAGTGATGGCAATCTGGTTCCGGCTGTAGCAAGCGACTATGCAATATCAGAGGATGGAAAGGTTTATACCTTTACGTTACGCGAGGGTGTGAAGTTTCACAATGGCAATACTGTTACGGTTGAGGACGTAGTGTATTCGATGAATAAGTGCGCCGGCAATGGATTAGGAGAACCATTAGTATCGGCGTTTTCTATTGTTGAAAACGTAGAGGCAACGGATGATAAGACGGTGGTGCTTACCTTATCCGAGGAAAATAAAGATTTTCTGGCTATTTTGGCAGCAACGGAATGCTGTATTGTTCCGGCTGATGTAGCGGACTTGGAGACAACTCCGGTCGGAACAGGACCGTACAGGATTGTGTCACGTTCCTTACAGGAAAATGTGGTTTTGGAGAAGTTTGATGAGTACTGGGGCGAACCAGCTCATATTAAGGACGTAACCTTGAAGGTGATAGCGGATTCTGACTCTATCGTTATGAATCTTCAGGGTGGTGCGGTTGACCTGTTTGCAAGAGTAACGACAGCACAGGCTGATGCGCTTGGAGATAACTTTACTATTGTAGAGGGAAGCATGAATCTGGTTCAGGCACTGTACCTGAATAACGCAGTTGAGCCATTTAACAATGAGCTTGTAAGACAGGCACTGAGCTATGCAGTTGACAAGCAGGAGATTCTTGACTTTGTGGCAGACGGTAAGGGTACACCGATTGCAAGCAGCATGTTTCCTGCATTTGGCAAGTATTATATGGAAGAGCTGAATGACGTTTATCCTACGGATACGGAGAAGGCGAAGGCACTTCTTACTGAGGCAGGATATCCGGATGGATTTACCTTTAAGATTACAGTTCCATCTAATTACCAGCAGCATGTGGATACTGCAACTGTGATTGCGGAGCAGCTAAAAAAGATTAATGTGACGGCTGAGATTGAGCTGATTGAATGGGGCAGCTGGCTGACAGATGTTTACTCTGAAAGAAAATACGAGGCTACCGTGGTAGGTCTTGATGCGTCTACACTGACTGCAGGTGCGATGTTAAAGAGATATAATTCAACAGCACATAATAATTTTACTAATTACAGCAATGCAGAGTATGACGCTGCCTATGCAAATGCACTGGCTGCTGCGACAGACGAAGAGGCAACGGAGTACTATAAGGAATGTGAAAGGATTCTTTGTGAAACAGCTGCCAATGTGTATATCCAGGACCTTGCAGAGCTGGTAGCGATTAACAAGAAGTACGCAGGCTATGAATTTTATCCATTCTATGTTATGGATATTGCGAAGCTTTATATTGTTGAGTAAGATATAAGTAACCGGACCATATTTTCAGATTGACTCTGAACATGAATATAGTTACGTGTACTTTATAATAGAAGGGAGACGAGAATATGAAATATGTAGGAAAGAAGCTGGGAGCTATGTTGATTACTTTGCTATTGATTTCATTTCTCGTCTTTTTTGCATTTGATATTATTCCGGGAGATGCGGCGACAGCGATGCTGGGAACGGAGGCAACACCGGAGAGGCTTGCTGCCTTGCGAGAGGAAATGGGCTTGAATAAGTCTCTGCCTGAGAGGTATCTGATGTGGCTTAGCAGCTTTGTTCAGGGAGATTTTGGCATTTCCTATAAATACAATATGCCGGTGGCAGAGATGATTGGTTCAAAGCTGCCGATTACGATTATTATGGCTTTGATTTCTTTTGTGATGATGATTGCTGTTTCGCTTCCTATCGGAATTTATACGGCGAAACATAATGGAAAATGGGTGGACAGGGTGATTACGATTGTGAATCAGGTAATGATGTCTGTTCCGCATTTTTTTCTTGGTATTGTGATTACTTATATTTTCGGTCTGGTGCTGAAGCTTTTTGTTCCCGGGAATTATATTTCCTATGAAAAGGACCTGGGAGGATTTTTCGGTTATATCATTTTTCCGTGTATTGCCATTGCAATTCCAAAGATTGCGATGTCGGTGAAGCTGTTAAAGAGCTCCTGCGTGGAGGAGTCCGGCAAGGACTATGTCAGAACAGCATATAGTAAGGGAAATAATACCGGTAAGGTTTTATATAGACATGTGTTACGCAATGCAATGATTCCGGTGGTTACGCTTTGGGGCATGACGCTGGCGGATTTGCTTGTCGGTAGTATTGTAATTGAGCAGGTGTTCAATGTTCCGGGGATTGGAAGGATTCTGATTACGTCGATTTCCTATCGTGATTACCCGGTGGTACAGGCGATTATTGTACTGATTGCAGTGGTTGTGCTTGTTACGAATTTTTGTGTGGATTTGATTTATCAGGCGATTGATCCGAGAATCAGCGTGCAGGAATCATAGGGTGGTGAGTGACGATGAAGAAGAGTATTTTAAAGCAGCCAACGCTTTTGCTTGGCACGGTGATTACGGGATGTATGCTGTTATTGACGTTTATTGGCTTCTTCTATACGCCGTATGATTCGACGCAGATGGATAGCAGCAGTAAGCTTGCGGGATGTTCCCTGGAACATCTGATGGGCTGTGATAACTTTGGCAGGGATATTTTTTCAAGAGTGCTTGAGGGGCTTGGCAATACGTTTCTGATTGCCTTGGCAACGGTGGCTATCGGTGTGGTTTTCGGAATTATCCTTGGTGCATTTACGGGATATTTCGGCGGCTTGCTGGACGAAGTGGTGATGAGGGTCATTGATGTGATTTTTGCATTCCCAAGTATTCTGCTTGCACTTGTTTTTATCAGTATCTTCGGTACAGGAAAATATAATGTGGTGCTGGCGCTGGGTATTGCTTTTATTCCGAGCTTTGCCCGTATTGTCAGAGGTGAGTTTATGAAGTACAGGGATATGGATTATGTAAAAAGCGCAAGGCTTGCGGGTGTCGGTCATCTGCGTATTATGTTTGTCCATATTTTACCGAATACAATGAGTGTGCTGTTATCTTCCGTTATGATAGGCTTTAATAATGCGGTGCTTTCGGAGGCTGGAATGAGCTATCTAGGTATTGGTGTGCAGCCACCGGATGCGAGTCTTGGCAGTATGCTGTCGGAGGCGCAGGGATACTTATTTTTAGCACCGAATTATGCGATTTTTCCTGGTGTGATGATTATTCTGCTGGTGCTTGGTTTTTCGCTGCTGGCAGACGGCTTAAAGGGAAGATAGGGGCTGCGTATGGAAAAATTATTGGAAATTAAGAATCTGAATATAGAGTTTCATGACCATGATATTCCGGAGCGCGTGGTGAAGGATTTTAATCTTGAGCTTTTTAAGGGCGAGATTGTCGGTATCGTGGGAGAGTCCGGATCCGGTAAATCCATGACGGCTATGGCAATAGCCGGGCTGCTTCGCAGACGCGATATGGAGAAACAGGGCGAGATTATCTTTGAGGGGAAAGAGCTGCTGCACGCATCCCGTGCGGAGGTGCGCCGGTATCAGGGAAATGCGATTGGTATGATTTTTCAGGAACCGATGACCTCGCTTAATCCTGTCAAGAGAATCGGCTGGCAGGTGGAGGAGAGCCTCCGTATCCACAGACCGGAGATGTCTAAGGAGGAGCGTTATCAGAGAGCGATTGCGAGCCTGCGTGAGGTGGAGCTTTCTGAGCCGGAGTGTGTCTACCGCAAGTATCCGCATGAGCTTTCGGGTGGGATGCGACAGCGTGTTATGATTGCTTCAGCGATGATTTGTGAGCCGAAGCTTTTGATTGCGGATGAGCCGACGACAGCGCTTGACGTAACGATTCAGTTGCAGATTGTGAAGCTGTTACAGCGTTTAAATAAGGAAAAGCAGACTTCGATTTTATTCATTTCTCATGATTTAAGTCTGGTAAAGAGGCTTTGTGACAGGAGTGTTGTGATGCATGATGGTCAGATTGCGGAGTCGGGTACGACCGGGGAGGTTTTCTATCATCCGCAGGAGGAGTATACGAAGCAGTTGATTGCAGCGATACCGAGGCTTGAGAAGATAAGGTAGTAGAGTTTTTTCGTGAAAGGCATGGAGATTGACATGGAACATATTCTTGAAGTAAAGAATTTGAATGTATATTATACAGATAAGGGCAGCCTTTGGAAGAAAAAGGTGCAGAAAAAACATGCTTTGACGGATGTTTCCTTTTCCATGCGTGAGGGTGAGGTGCTTGGTCTTGTTGGCGAGAGCGGTTGTGGCAAGACGTCACTTGCAAAGGCGATTCTTGGCATGCAGAAGCAGATGGAGGGTGGAGTGATTCTTCATTGTGAGAATCCGCAGATGGTTTTTCAGGATCCGTACAGCTCTTTGAATCCTGCAAAGAAGGTTGGATGGATTTTAGAGGAGCCTTTGCGAATGAAGAAGCTTCCGAAGGCAGAGAGAGTGCGCCGTGTGGACGAGATGCTTGAAAAGGTCGGTCTTGATCTTAGATGTAAGGAGCATTATCCGAATGAGTTGTCCGGTGGTCAGCGTCAGAGGATTGCGATTGCGGCAGCTCTTTTATGTGATACAAAGTTTCTGATTGCGGATGAACCGGTGTCTGCGCTTGATGTAACGATTCAGGCACAGATTATCAGATTGCTTTTGAAGCTGCAGCGTGAGATGGGAATTTCGATTCTATTTATCTCGCATGATTTACGCGTGGTTTATCAGATGTGTGACCGTGTCATGATTATGGAGAGCGGCAGGATTCTGGAGCAGGGCAATGTGGACGAGATTTATAAGAATCCGCAGTCGGAATATACAAAGCTTTTATTAGAGGCGGCAGACTTGTAATCATCAGCAGGTTTGTACTTTGGCAGGATACAATGACATCGGTAAGGTGTGTGGAAAGAGGTTAGCATGAGAAATTTATATCCGAAAGAGTATGTGGCTTCCACATATGAGATTGATTTTGAAGAGTTATATAAGAAGGGATACCGGGGCGTTATTTTTGATATTGATAACACGTTGGTTCCGCATGGCGCGCCTGCTGATGAGCGGGCGATTGCTTTTTTTGAACGGTTGAAAGATATTGGCTTTCAGGCAATCATGCTTTCCAATAATAAGGAGCCGAGAGTGAAGATGTTTTGCGATGCGGTAAAGGCTCCTTATATTTTTAAGGCGGGCAAGCCAAAGACAGAGGGCTACCGCAAGGCGATGGAACAGATGGGAACGAATGAGCAGAATACGCTTTTTGTGGGGGACCAGATTTTTACGGATGTCTGGGGAGCAAACCGTGCGGGAATATATTCTTTTTTGGTTGAGCCGATTCATCCGAAGGAGGAGATTCAGATTGTTTTGAAGCGATACCTTGAAAAAATCGTGCTATTCTGTTATAAATTGGATAGAAAACGGTAATCGACAGATTTGGGCTTAGTGCCCGGAATCTGCAGGAAAGGATAACGATGAGAGAAATAAACGGAAAAACGAGAATTTGCGGATTGATTGGTAATCCGGTAGAGCACACCATATCTCCGCTGATTCATAATTTTCTTGCTGAGGAGCTTGGAATTGATATGACGTATGTGCCCTTCAAAGTGGAAAAGGGACTGCTCGACTCTGCGGTAAAGGGAGCGTATGGATTAAATATTTTAGGTTGTAACGTAACCGTTCCATATAAGAATGATGTTCTGGAGAGTCTTGTGGAGCTGGATGAGCTTGCCGAGAAGACGGGCTCTGTGAATACGCTGGTTCGTATCGAGGGTGGCTTCAAGGGCTATAATACTGATATTTCCGGGCTGCTTCGCGCATTGAACAGCGAGGGCATTACGCTTGACGGTGAGGAAGTGATTATTCTTGGCGCAGGTGGTGTCGGCAGAGCGGTTGCCTTTATGTGTGCTGCCAATGGTGCTTCCAAGGTATATCTGTTAAACAGAAGCGTCGAGAAGGCAAGAACGGTTGCTGACGAGGTAAATAAGAAGCTTGACAATGCGTGCGTGGAAGCGTGGGCTTTGGCGGATTATGGACTTCTTCCTGACAAAAAGTTTCTGGTACTTCAGGCTACCAGTGTCGGTCTGCACCCGAATGCGGATGATGTTGTAATCGGGGATGAAAGCTTTTACAGAAAGGTAAAGGCAGGCTATGATTTGATATACAATCCTTGGGAAACGAAGTTCATGAAGCTGGTCCGGGCACAGGGAGCGCCTGCATATAATGGATTAAAGATGCTGCTGTTTCAGGCGGTGGATGCATATGAACTCTGGAATGGATGTAAGGTGCCTGATGAAAGTGCTTACAAGGCATATGAACTGATGCAGCAGGCGTTAGTGAAAAAGTAGAGGAATGAAATACATGAAGAATATTATATTAGTCGGATATATGGGCTGTGGCAAGTCCACTGTCGGAAAGTGGTTTTCCAGAACAACCGGTATGGTTTTTCTCGATACGGATGAGCTGATAGAAACACAGCAGGGTAAAACGATTAGTGCGATTTTTGCAGAAGAGGGCGAGGAAGCCTTCCGTGATATGGAAACGGAGGCCGTTAAGGGTCTGATTGCAAAAAAGAAAGAGGGCTATGTCATCTCGACGGGAGGCGGTATGCCGGTGCGCGAAGAGAACAGAAGACTGTTAAAACAGCTTGGCACTGTTTTTTATCTGAAGGCGATGCCGGAAACGGTGTACGAGAGAGTAAAGGGTGACACGAAGAGACCCTTGCTGCAGTGTGAAGACCCGCTTGGCAGGATTAAAGAGATGCTCGAACAGAGAGGCCCGGCATATGAGGATGCGGCAAACTTTGTGATTGAGGTGGATGACTGCAGGCAGCAGGCGATAGTGGATAAGATTGTAGAGATAGGAAAGGCGGAAGGTATATTATGAAATTACTGGTTATTAACGGACCGAATCTGAACTTTTTGGGGATTAGGGAAAAGGGTATCTATGGAACACAGGATTATCAGTATCTGCTTGATTTGATTCAGAAGAAGGCACAGGATACGGGCTGTGAGATTGAGACCTATCAGTCCAATCATGAGGGTGCAATTATTGACAGGATTCAGGAGGCTTATTTTGACGGTACAGAGGGCATCGTAATTAATCCGGGTGCTTACACGCATTATTCCTATGCGATTCGTGATGCACTTGCAAGCATTACAGTGCCTAAGGTGGAGATTCATATTTCCGACATTACCAAGAGAGAAGAGTTCCGCAAGACTTCCGTTACCAAGGATGCCTGCGAGCATCAGATTTACGGTCAGGGGCTTGACGGATACCTGATGGCGGTTGACTACATTTTGGACGCGGTTCAGAGCTAAACGCAGACGCTTACAGGTGCAAGGAATACCTGCAGGCAGGAGAGTATTTTTCGTTCTTGCCAAAAGAAATGAAAAAGAAATAAGAAAACAGTTGAAATGTGAATAGTTTTGTTATAAAATGGTTTACGGATTGTAA
>CAYLWP010000024.1:0-23206 GCA_964387365.1 uncultured Roseburia sp.
GCACAAGATCCTTAGTCTTGCCTGTCTGCCAATTCCAGCACTTCCGCATGTCAGCTATATGTAATTCGTTTCGGTAACAAGCTTTCTTGCTGCCTCATCGCCGTTGCAAGAAATATATTATCACCGAGAAGGAGATATGTCAACAAGTTTTTTTGGAAAAATATAAAAAATTTAAACAAGTAAAAAACAACATAGAGAGCATGGGTAAGGACGCACGGTTTAGTGCGTTTTTTCATATGCTAAACATAACAGAAATGGGAGAGGCCGCTATGGACTTTCAACAAAATATAGATACTTACCCCAGAGAGGTATCCTGTATTCCACAGGTAACACAGCGTTCACCGAATCTGAGTGGAAGAGGTGTTATTATTGCAATACCGGATAGCGGAATTGATTATTTTTCGCAGGAGTTCCGATTGGCGAACGGAAGGACGCGTATTCTTGCCCTGTGGGATCAGACAGCGATGCCGGATGTGGAAAAGGGACAGCTCCCGCCGGAAGGGTATCGGGAGGGTGTGCTTTATACAAGGGAGAAAATCGACGAGGCTCTGAATGCAGGCAGTCGTGAGGCTGGCCTTATGATTGTGCCGCAAAGAGATGTGTCCGGACATGGAACAGCGGTGGCAGGTGTGGCAGCGGGGTCAAGAACAGGCGTTGCCCCTGAGGCGGAACTGTTAATTGTGAAGTTTGGCAATCCGATTCCCAATACCTTTCCGAGAACAACTCAGCTGATGAGGGCGATTACCTATGCGGTAAATACGGGAATTGCATTGGACAGACCGGTTGCGATTAATCTAAGCTTCGGTAATACCTATGGCGACCACAGGGGTGACTCGCTACTGGAACGTTTTATTGATAATGCGTCGGAAATCGGAAGAACTTCCATTATAATCGGAAGTGGAAATGAAGGGAATACGAATGGTCACACAGCAGGAATAGCAAAACAGACAACAACGGTTGAGCTTGCGGTAACACAGTATGAAACAGGACTTAGTGTGCAGTTTTGGAAGCATTTTAATGACCGGTTCCGACTTCGCATTATTTCCCCGGGAGGCGAGGAGCTGACGTTGGAAACCGGAAGAACGGAGACTGTCAGAAAAAACTTGGAGCAGACGCAGCTGTTGTGTTATGTAGGAGTGCCATTGCCTTACTCTGTGAATCAGGAGATTTTCCTGGATTTTATTCCGGAGGCGACGTATATCAGGGAAGGAATCTGGCGATTTGAGCTTATTCCGGTTGATGTGGTAACGGGAGAGTATCGTTTTTATCTGCCAAGCTATGCAGTAAGGAATGCAGGAACGGGATTTTTTTTGCCGACACCGGAGGTTACGCTTACGATTCCTTCAACCTCCATGCGTGCGATTACGGTCGGTGCATACGACCCGCGAAGACAAAGCTATGCCGACTTTTCAGGGCGCGGATATGTCTATCGCTATGAGGAAGGGCGCACGACGGGGCAGAATCTGCCCTTTGGTATTGCGTTTAACAAGCCGGATCTTGTGGCGCCGGGCGTGAATATCACAGTGCCGACACCGGAAGGAACCTACGAGCGCGTGTCCGGAACGTCCTTTGCGGCTCCGTTCGTGACGGGAAGTGCAGCACTCCTTATGGAATATGGTATCGTGCGAGGAAATGATACCTATATGTACGGACAGAAGCTGAAAGCATTTTTAACAAGTGGGGCAAGAAAGCTGCCGGGATTTGCACAGTTCCCCAATGATATGGTGGGATGGGGGGCACTGTGCGCGGAGAGCAGTCTGCCTATGTGAAATCATATAACCATACGTGAAATTGTATGAACTTTTCCGTTAAAATCAACAAATGAATAAACTGATAATTGCACGCGGAACACAAAAGATGTATAATGTATTGAGATAAGTGTATTTTGGCGATAGTTTGTGCAAAAGAATGGTGAGGTTCTAATGATTGGAAAGGAAAGCTTAAGAAATTTTATTCGGGAGATATCAATAGGGGATAATACATTTGATGTCGTAACACGGGCGTTTGGCAGTATTGGCGAAGAATATCGGATTGGAAAGCTGCAGATGGATTTATTTGCGCCGGTTACCTATTGCTCAACTCGTGATAAACGCAAAAAGATGGTTTTGTATGAGCCGTCCGTGGAGATTAATTCTGAAGTTTCTTATAGCGAAGAGTATATCACAAGTGAAGAGGGAAAGGTAATATTCGAGATATATCGTGTAGCGGGTGCGCCCGATTTCACGGAAGAAGAAGTGACCGACTTAAAGGTAGTCCTTGATTTGATCTATATGCATAGTATGAAGTGGAAGATGACGAATCTGGTTCGTGACATCGGCCAGATGGATAGTCTTACCGGACTGCCTAATACAGGAGGCTTTCTTGCGCATATTGAGGACCGGTTAAAGGCCGGTGCGTTGCTGCAGTATAATGTATATTATTTTAATCTCTCCAGATTCGGTCTGATTAATAAGCGCTACGGCGTAAAGGAAACAGACCGTATTATCGCGCGCTATGCTTCCAAGCTTCTGGAATTCCTGAACAGGGATGAGATGCTCGGCAGAGTGGGCGGAGATAATTTTGTTGCGCTTGTTCATAAGGAAAGAAAGGATGCGTTTCTGGAACTGCTTTCCGGTGTGAAGACCTATGGTATTTTGGACGGAAAGGAAGAAACGATTTCCATCTCTGCAGTAACCGGAATTTTGGAGATAGATGAGGACGTTACGGATTGTGCAAATATTTTGAATGATTGTGCAATGGCGTTGAATGTGGCAAAGCATGTGCAGAGAAAGCCGTATGCATATGCTTCCAAGGAGTTGAAGGATAAGGTATTAAAGACCAACCAGATGATAGCTGCATTCCCACAGGCAATTGAGAACAGGGAGTTTAAGGCATTTTATCAGCCTAAGGTTCGTATTGCGGATTATACCATTGTTGGCGCGGAGGCATTGGTTCGGTGGCAGCAGCAGAGCGGTTTTGTAAGTCCGGGAGACTTTATCCCTGCCTTTGAGCAAAATGGCATGGTGTGCCGGCTTGACTTCTACATATTGGAACAGGTATGCATGGATATCAGAGAATGGTTGGAAAAGGGCATTGAGCCGGTTCGTATATCCGTTAATTTCTCAAGAAGACATCTGACAAATCAGAATCTTGCAGAAGATATCATGGAAGTGCTCGACAGATATAAGATTGATAGTAAATATATAGAAATAGAGCTTACAGAGACAGTTGACGAGGAAGAGGCAGGCTTATTGATTGCCTTTATGAACAGAATGCGTAAGTATAATATCCTTATGACGATTGACGATTTCGGAACAGGATATTCCTCTCTGAATATGCTTCGTTCTTTCCCGGTTGACGTTCTGAAAATCGATAAGTCTCTGGTCGATAATATGGAAGAAAGTGACCATATTATCCTGTCAAATGTTGTAAAGATGGCGTCAGAGCTTAAGATGGATGTTATCGCAGAGGGTGTGGAAACCTGGGAGCAGGTAGACTATCTGAAGAAAGTAAACTGTGATGTGGTACAGGGATTTTTATTTGACAAACCGATGCCGAAGGAACAGTTTGAAGATAAGATAAAGAACAAAATATATGAAGTAAAATAACTGTTCAGGACTCATACCGAAGGGGGAGACTCTGTTAATCGTTTTATCTGGTTTGAGAGCAGAAAAAAGGGACAAGTTGAAAAATAGAATAGGAAATTATGTTGACTTGTGCTACACTATATAGTGATACTTGAAACAGAAAAATGAGTGGAGGTTATGAAATGCTTGAAAAGCTATTTAAACTGAAAGAAAATAAGACGGATGTAAAAACCGAGGTAATCGGCGGTATTACGACCTTTATGACGATGGCGTACATACTTGCGGTAAATCCCAGTCTGCTTGCAGCATCGGGAATGGATGCAACCGCAGTTCTGATTGCCACCTGCCTTGCTTCCTTTGTGGGAACGGCATGCATGGCATTAATGGCCAATTATCCTTTTGTGCTGGCTCCGGGCATGGGACTGAATGCGTACTTTGCCTTTACGGTATGCGGAACTATGGGATATAGCTGGCAGGTTGCGTTAATGGCAGTATTTGTTGAGGGATTGATTTTTATTGTGTTATCTCTTACGAATGTCCGTGAGGCAATTTTCAATGCGATACCAAGCGGATTGAAGAAGGGTGTCAGTGCAGGAATCGGTCTTTTTATCGCCTTTGTAGGCTTGCAGGGCGGACATCTGATTGTCAAAGATGATTCGACTTTACTTACCTATGTAAAGTTTTCACAGAACTTCAATACAGAGGGAATCAGCGCATTACTGGCATTAATCGGTCTGTTGCTGACGGCTGTTATGTATGTGAAGAATGTTAAGGGCTCTATCTTAATCGGTATTATCGTAACATGGATTCTCGGTATGCTGTGTCAGTTATGCGGAATCTATGTACCGAATGCGGAGGCTGGATATTATTCCTTATATCCGACGCTTGGCTTTACCGATTTTTCTGCAATAGGAAAAACCTTTGGTCAGTGCTTTAAGGCAGATTTTGCAGGAGTAGAGATTGCGAACTTTATTGTAGTATTATTGGCATTTCTGTTTGTAGATATGTTTGATACGATTGGAACTCTGGTTGGTGTGGCAACCAAGGCGGACATGCTTGATCAGGATGAGAAGCTTCCAAGAATCAAGCCGGCGTTGTTAGCGGATGCGATTGCTACTTCCGTGGGTGCTGTCTTAGGAACCTCAACAACAACAACTTTCGTAGAGAGCTCGGCAGGTGTAGGAGCAGGTGCAAGAACAGGTCTTGCGTCAATGGTTTCAGGTCTCCTGTTTTTAATCGCTGTTTTCTTTGCACCAATCTTTACTGCAATTCCGGGCTTTGCAACAGCTCCGGCATTGATTTTTGTAGGATTTTTGATGGTTACCGCTATTATTAAGATAGATTTTGATGACCTGACAGAAGCAGTGCCGGCATACCTTTGCATGCTTGCGATGCCTTTTGCATACAGCATTTCAGAGGGTATTACACTTGGCGTTATCTCCTATGTGGTTATCAATGTATGCTGCGGAAAGGCTAAGAAGGTTACACCGCTGATGTATGTATTGTCAGTGTTGTTTGTACTGAAATATATTCTTTTATAATCATAAAAGACAAAAAAGACCCGAATGTATGGATTCGGGTCTTTTTTAACCGTTAAAACGGATAAAAATGTTGAAAAATTCGCACATTTGTCAGATAATATATACAAGGGGAATTTTACTCATTTGTAGAGAGGTGTAATTATGAATGATTTTATGGTGTATGAAAAGGGAAAGAATATTGTTAATTCAAGAATATCCAAGGTGAATGAGAAAGAATTTTTTACCTATATAGATTTTCTGGTTGTTGAGATTAACAGCAGCAATAATACCACTGAGACAATTCAGGTTCAGGTAAAGTCGAGAAAAACGCATATGGAATTATTGGAGAATAAAGACTTTGCTGTTGAAATGCAGTTTGAAGACAATACCTTTAAGGATGTGCTGCCATTGATTGGTAAGGATTGTATCAGAGCGTTTGTGAATCCGGTTTCTGCCGGACTGGATATCTATGCGAATTGGAGAATATGCGGTCTGGTAAGGGAGTTTGCCGCAGATGAGGAGAAGAGCACTATTAGCTTTGTAATCCGCTACGAGACGGCAGAGCTGCTGCATATGTGGCAAAACGGAAATGTAGATGAGAAAATTTCTGTGAAGATTCTGGATATATAAGCATTACCTTATATGATGATAAGATTAAGAGCCAACAGTAAAGTGTGAACTGTTGGCTCTGTGTTTTTAGAGAATGGAATTCCAGTCCTCCATAATAGCACTGCAGGCATCAGGGTCAAGCTCATCAATCGCTATACAGAGCTTTTTGTAATATTCGCATGCCCGGTCTTCGTAGCGGTATTGCGATAAAGTATCCCGAACGGCTTCCATACCGTCCATATCCAGATTGTCCAGGGCAATCTGAAGCTTTTCAAAGGCTTCTTTCAGAATTTCTTTTGAAACCGGCGCTTTTTTGTTTTTCGTTTCCTCATCCTCCTCCGGGAAGAAGGGCTTTAATACGTCCGCATAGTGAAGATACTGTTCCAGTAAAGCCGGCGTCTTTTCAAGGAGGAGCTTCTCATCTAAGGCATTTCCGGCTGCTTCCAGTGCGGCAGCATCTTCGGAAAGCTTTGCTGCGCCAATCTGCTTTGATGCACTTTTTAGTGCGTGCACCTCTATAGTATAGTTATGCCAGTCTTTTTCATCGAAATACTGCTTTATGAGTGTATGCTTTTTCGGAATGGAACGGTAATAATCCTTGAGAACTGTCCAAAAAAGTTTAGTGTTTCCCAGAAGCTTAAGTGCGGCAGCAGTATCGAGCTCCTTAATGTCAGGAACGGCTGCATCAGGCTGCACGTTGCGTTTGCGCGTTCTGCCCTGCGTGTTTTTTGTATTGATATTCTTTACCTTATCCTTAGGAAGCCAGCGCTTCAGCTTGGCAACAAGGATGCGCACCTCGATAGGCTTGGCAATGAAGTCGTTCATGCCTTCCCTGATAAACATTTCCTTCACGCCGGAAACGGCATTGGCGGTCAGTGCGATGATAGGAATACGGTCATAGTCCTTATGAAAACGGCGGATCAGCCGTGTTGTTTCCACACCATCCAGTTCAGGCATCATATGATCCATTAATATCAGGTCATATTTACAGGTACTTATTTTTTCGATAGCCTCTTTGCCGCTGATAGCCGTATCAATCTGCAGACAGAGCGGTTCGAGTAAGCCTTCGCAGACGGTCAGGTTGACGGAATTATCATCAACGATAAGGACTTGTGCCTCCGTTGCAGTAAAATCATAGAATTCATCAGAAGATTCCTGATGCTCCAGAATATGAATTTCTTCATTAAAAATAGCAGCAAGAAACAGAGAGGACAAAGGCTTTCTTGCAACAATGACATTTGGCAGGTCATAGGTTGATGCTGATTTAAAGTTAACGAGTATGACAGCAGTAATATCAGGGTGCCCGGAAACATAATTCTGTATCTCCGGAGTAAAGGATTTTTCCTCTAAAAAGATATACGCTTTTTTTTCATTCTGCATTTGTATCAGTTCCGCAACCGAGGAAGCGTTTCTGTAAGGATATCCTAATCGCTCTAAGTCCTCCTTGAGCTGTTTGAGTACATAGATATTATCAATATATCCGCATACTTTTTCGGATTTCTGATGCTGTATCCGGATGGAGGGCTCCATGTCGACGACCTTTTGAGGCAGATTAAAAGAGAAGGTGCTGCCAAGTCCATAGGTACTTTCCACATGGATATCACCATGCATCAGCTGGAGAAGCTGTTTGCTGATGGCAAGTCCGAGTCCTGTGCCTTCAATATTGCGGTTACGTTTGCTGTCAAGCTGTTGGAAGGATTGGAACAGCCTGGACATGTCCGCCTGCTTGATTCCAATACCGGTATCTTCAACAGAAAACAGAAGCTCAATGTCGTCAGTATCAACTGCTTTATAGTCAAAGGTAAGCTTTACCTGACCAGTTTTGGTGAATTTTACCGCATTATTTGCAAGGTTAGTAAGTATCTGCTTGATGCGGACATTATCGCCAAGAAGCTTCTTGGGAATATTCGGATTCATATCAAGAATGAATTCCACCTCTGATTTTTCCAAACGGGTGCTGACAATGCTGGAAATATCATTAATAATGGAAACCGGTTCGTATTCCTCTTCCACAATATCCATTTTGCCGGATTCGACCTTGGAAAAGTCTAAAATGTCATTGATAATGGTAAGAAGTGTTTTTCCGGACGATTTTATCTGGTTAATATAATCTCTGGCGTTGGGAGGGAGATCCTCACGAAGCGCCATTTCAGCAAGACCGATTACGGCAT
Organism: uncultured Roseburia sp.; assembly: GCA_964387365.1. GTDB lineage: Bacteria > Bacillota > Clostridia > Lachnospirales > Lachnospiraceae > COE1. The sequence continues at coordinate 7,867 of CAYLWP010000024.1, forward strand.
TCATAGGAGTACGGATTTCGTGACTCATATTGGCAAGAAAATCGGACTTCATATTGGCAGCCTTTTCAATCTCAATATTGGCCTGATGCATCGTGTATTTGTGATATGAGATAGTGGAAAGGATGTTTGTCAGAATATATAAAAAGTTTGCGGCATTATCCAGCGTTTCTTTTTTTATGACAGGGACTTCCAGTACAGACTGCAGGTAGTGAATCAGGTCTACATCGATTTCGCCTGCAACCTGCATAAGCCTTGTGATATCAGGCGGTTCTGTAAGCACCTGACCGCCGACAAAGCAGCCGATCATTTTGTCGCCTGCCATGATAGGAGCCGCAAAGTCCATAAGTCCGGCATGACAGTAGTAGGTGATAGAGGCGCCTGATTTCAGCGCAAGCTCGGCCCCATGCTTGTCACATTGTTCGCAACGCATGCGGCCAAGAACTGACTTCCTTGTATATTTGGAACAGAAATTTGTAAAATTAGAACCTTTTGTGACAGGCTTACCGTTTGCGTCAGTAATCTGCGCAGCAATCCCCGTCATCTTGGCAAACGAATCCTGAATCTGCTGCAGCATATCGACTTCAAATAAGTCTGTGAGGGTAATGTTGTCACTCATGGGAGATCACCTCCTTAGCCTAAAACCTCGTGAACCTTATCTAACAGAGTCTCTTTGTCAACAGGTTTTAACACATATCCCTTTGGCTTCAGGGAGAGTGCCTTCTGGATTTTTTCGGAATCATTGACACCGGTGAGGAAAACAACGGGAATATCGGCAGTTTTCGGGTCTGCCAGAAGCTTTTCATATACTTCCGGGCCGTCCATTTCCGGCATCGCGTAATCAAGGAAAATCATATCGACTGTTTTATTTTGCAGATATCTAAGCGCAATTTTTCCGCTAATGGCAGTGGCAACCTCGTAGTCGGAGCCAAGGTGGTCCTTGATTGCCTTGAGCATACCCGGTGCATCATCAATAATCATGATGCGTTGCGGTTCGGAAGACTCTTTCTTAGGTGCGGCTTCGGTAGTGTCAGCAGCATCGGTGTCCAGACTGCCTAGCTCCTGTTCCAGCTGGGACAAGATATTCAATGTGGTTTCTGTTTCTGTAGTAATCTCGTCATGAGAGGCACAGTCTATTTTTTCCTGCGGAATTGTCTGGTGCAGAAAGGCAAGCAGCTTATCCTGAATGCTTACCAGAGTAAGTGGCTTTAATAAGGTTAAGTCCGCTCCGCTTCCCGGCAGCTTGGAAAAGAAGGAGTAATCATCGGAATCGGCAACGACAACCAACGGAATATCAGCCTTTTTCAAGGTGTTGTAGAGACTGATGACAGTAGTTGTGTCATCTCTGTTTTCAGCATTCATACAGAAAACAAAGGCATGCGGTTTCAGATACTTGATATGTCCCAATAAGTCAGCGTAGCGCATGGAAGAGGTAAGACAATCAAAAAAAGTGTCCATTTGCATAAAAAAGTCATTGATGAGACTTTTATTTTTTCCGGCAAGTAACAGTCTGTATTTCATATAAAATCCCTCCTAAATGATATTAGTTTATTTGTAATTGTTCATAACACATTCTTATTGATGATAGAACATTGCTGATGCAACCAAATTAACTGAATATATATTTAATTGTAGCACAATAATGCAAGATAATAAATAGGAAATATCTCGTTCGGTCATTGATTTCGACAGAATGCGGGTATACACTAAGGATGATGGAATTAATAAATAAGATAGTAAGAGCAGACTCTAAGAGGAGGATACAGGATGACACTTAAGGAGTTGCCGATAGGAAAGTCGGCTACGGTAGTGACAGTAGGCGGAGAAGGTGCGCTGAGACAGCACTTTCTGGATATGGGAGTAATCCCGGGAGCACAGGTTACCATGGTAAAGTATGCCCCGATGGGAGATCCGATAGAGCTTCGAATCCACAGCTATGAACTGACATTGCGCCTTGCAGATGCAGAAAAGATAGAAATAAAGGATATTACGGACAGTGAGGAACAGGCGAAAAGTCTGCAGGAGCGTAAGACCAGAAAGGTACAGCATCCGGGACTTGGTGAAGGCGGAAAATACCATGTAAAGGCAGATGAACATCCGTTATCGGAAAAGGAACTGCTGACCTTTGCACTGGCAGGCAATCAGAACTGCGGAAAGACAACACTGTTCAATCAGATGACGGGGGCAAACCAGCATGTAGGAAACTTCCCGGGTGTTACCGTTGACAGAAAGGACGGTAATATTAAGGGCAAGGCCAATACTCTGGTAACGGATTTGCCGGGCATTTATTCCATGTCACCATATTCCGGGGAAGAACTTGTGACAAGACAGTTTCTTCTGGAGGAACATCCTAAGGGAATCATTAATATTGTAGATGCAACCAATATCGAACGTAACATGTATCTGACCATGCAGCTTTTAGAGCTTGATATTCCTATGGTGTTGGCACTGAATATGATGGATGAGGTAAGAGAAAACGGCGGTTCCATCAGGGTAAATGAATTAGAGGAGGCATTAGGCATTCCCGTTATTCCGATTGCAGCTGCCAAGAATGAAGGAATTGCCGAGCTTGTCGACCATGCGCTGCATGTGGCAAAGTATCAGGAGCGCCCGGGCAGACAGGATTTTTGTGAAGCGGATGCACATAACGGTGCGGTACACAGATGCCTGCACAGTATTATGCATTTGATTGAAGACCATGCAAAAAAGGCGGATATTCCTATCAGATTTGCGGCGTCAAAGCTTGCAGAGGGGGATAAACTGATCCTGGAGAGGCTGGAGCTTGATGCCAATGAGCAGGAAGCACTGGAACATATTATTTGTCAGATGGAGAAGGAAAGAGGTCTTGACAGAGCCGCAGCAATGGCGGATATGAGATTTACCTTTATTAATAAAGTATGCGAGCAGACGGTTGTTAAGCCAAGAGAGAGCAGGGAACATGCAAGAAGTGTGAAGCTTGATAAGATTCTTACAGGAAAGTACACGGCAATTCCTGCCTTTATCGGGATTATGGCGGCGGTATTCTGGCTCACCTTTAACGTCATAGGTGCCGGACTGTCCACGCTTCTGGAAATGGGAATAGAAGCTTTGACCAATCTGATAGCGGCAGCACTGGAGGCCGGTCAGGTGAATGAGGTGCTACAGTCCCTGATTATTGATGGTATCTGCAACGGGGTCGGCAGCGTGCTGAGCTTTTTGCCGACCATTGTTACCCTGTTTTTCTTCCTGTCACTGCTTGAGGACAGCGGTTATATGGCAAGAGTGGCATTTGTTATGGATAAGCTGCTTAGAAAGCTTGGACTGTCAGGCAGAAGTATTGTTCCGATGCTGATAGGCTTTGGCTGTACCGTACCGGGGGTTATGGCAAGCAGAACCCTTCCGTCAGAGAGAGACCGTAAAATGACCATTCTTCTGACGCCGTTTATGAGCTGCTCGGCGAAGCTGCCGATTTATGCATTTTTTACGGCTGCATTCTTTCCAAAAAACGGTGCTTTTATTATGATAGGGTTATATTTTACAGGCATTCTGGTTGGTATTGTGATGGCACTGCTTATGAGAACGATAAGATTTCGCGGAGAGGCCGTTCCGTTTGTTATGGAGCTTCCGAATTACCGTATGCCGGGAGCAAAGAACGTAGGACAGCTGCTTTGGGAGAAGGCAAAGGATTTCCTGCAGAGGGCGTTTACCGTTATTTTCCTTGCAACGATACTGATCTGGTTTTTGCAGACCTTTGATGTAAGGCTGAATGTTGTCACCAATTCCGAGGATAGCATTCTTGCCGTGGTATCCGGTGTAATTGCGCCGGTTTTTGCACCACTGGGCTTTGGCGACTGGAGATTTTCGACCGCCCTGATTACCGGATTTATGGCAAAGGAAAGCGTGGTTTCCACCCTAAATATTCTTTTTGGAAGTGTGGAGAATCTGCTTGCGGCTATTTCGCCGTTAACGGCAATGTGCGTGCTCGTATTCAGTCTTTTATATACACCCTGCGTTGCGGCGATTGCCGCTGTTAAGCGTGAGCTTGGCTGGCGCTGGGCGGTATTTATGGTACTGGGACAGTGTGCGATTGCGTGGGTTGCCGCATTCCTTGTAAGACTCGTGGGCTTATGTCTGTAAATAAGGGAAGGATTAAGACATACTATGCTACAACAGGACAAATTACTGGAATTTTACAGAAGTGAATATGAAAGGTCTGCAAAACGCAGACTGAAGCCGCATAGCAAGACCGGCGGTTACGAACAGCAATTACAGAATCTGGGAAAAAGAATCAGACGTGAAAAGAAGGGCAGGATCCACATTGGCCGCCTGCTAAATTATCATAGAGAAATCAATCATCTGCTGTTGATTGCAACAACAAAGCAGAATCAGAAGCTGATAAAAATAGTATATAATGAGCTGCTTCCGATTCTCATGCAGCTGGATATCTCCATGCTGTCCCGTCCTGACAGGGAGGAGCTGGATGAGGAGTTTATTCAGTATGCAGTATCGCAGCAACCTAAGAAAATCTGCAATAAAACACTGTTAGAGCTGGTTATGATTTATACGGATCAGAGAATCCGTAAAAAGGTGGCGGAGCTTGTTCCGTCCAGACCGGAGATGGAGTTCCCGGACAGTCTGGAAATGAAGCGCCGTTTTATCCTGCATGTCGGTCCGACAAACAGCGGAAAGACGTACCATGCCTTGGAACGCTTAAAGGAAGCAAAATGCGGCACCTATCTTGGACCGTTGCGTCTGCTTGCCTTAGAGGTTTATGAAAAGATGAAGGAGTATGGTACGCCCTGTACCATGCTGACCGGGCAGGAATGTATTGCGGAACCGGATAGCCGTGTAATCGCTTCAACAATTGAAATGCTTGATATTGATCGTTTTTATGACATTGCTGTCATAGATGAGGCGCAGATGATTGCGGACTCTGACAGAGGACATTCCTGGACAAGGGCAATCTTAGGGATTAAGGCAAGGGAGATTCATATCTGTATGAGTCCGCCTGCGGAGAACGTAGTGACGCATCTGATAGAGCTTTGCCACGATACCTGGGAAAGCAATCATTATGAGAGAAAGACACCGCTGATTTGTGAACGCAGTGCCTTTATTTTTCCGAATGATGTAAGACCGGGGGATGCGCTGATTGTTTTTTCCAAGAAATCGGTTCTGGATATTGCCGGAAGACTTGAGGCAAGAGGTATCAGCTCCAGTGTTATCTATGGAAGCCTGCCACCGGAAATCAGGCGAAAGCAGATGCGGCTGTTCAATGATGGCACGAACAAGGTCGTTGTTTCAACGGATGCAATTGGCATGGGACTTAATCTGCCGGTTCAGAGAATTATCTTTATTGAAACGGAGAAGTATGACGGAAGCCGACAGAGAAAGCTGGTTGTTTCCGAGGTGAAGCAGATTGCGGGAAGAGCGGGACGATTCGGCGTTTATGATACCGGCTACGTGTCTGCTATGGGTGCGGAGGAGCTGAAATATATCGACAGTCTGTATCAGGCACCGGAGCTTCCGATTGAGAAGGTAAGTCTTGGCTTTCCGCAGGTATTGTTAAGCCTGCCGGAGCCGCTGGATACCATTATGAAGACCTGGCATGCGGTAGAAGCGCCTGCACCGTTTGAAAAAATCAGTATTGATGAGACGCTGTTTCTGTATGAAAAGGCGGCAAAGAACAGTGCAAAAATTGACGGCTTTGAGGATAAGTATTCGTTATACAAAATGGTTACCTGTCCGATTGATATTAAAAATCCCAAGGTTATTTCCCTGTGGCTTCGCTATTGCGAGACCTATACAGCGGACAAATCGTTGATGAAGCCGAATATTCATCAGATTCGTTATGACGGAATCGGTAAATATGAGACATATTATAAGCAGCTGGAGCTGTACTATCAGTTTTCGGAGCGCTTTGGTAAGGAAATGGACGTGGAATGGCTTACCGGAGAGCGTGAAAAAACAGAGGTATCTATTATGAAATGTCTTGCCAAGGGCAAGATGGAATATATTGCAGCCTGCCGCTACTGTGGAAAGAGACTGCCGGTGGGATATGGATTTAACCGCTGTGTACAGTGCAGAAAAATGATGGATGCGCCGGAAGAGGAAGCGTAGAAAGGCAAGGTTACGGGTATGATTTTTAAAGGAATGCAGAAAAAGGAAGAGGGTAAATTTATTACCCGTTACGATCTCACCTATGAAACGTCAGACAAGAAGGAAAAGGTTTATGAGATAATCAGCCGCAGGAATAATCTGAAATGCTTTGAACAGCTGCATGGCGAAAAACCGGATGCGGTTGTGATTATTGCGACAGATGAAGCCGGAGAGAAAATTTTGTTAAATAAGGAATTCCGTCTGGCGGTTGGTGACTGGGTTTATAACTTCCCGGCGGGATTAATTGATCCGGGTGAGGAGCCGCAGCAGAGTGCGGTCAGAGAGCTTTGGGAGGAAACCGGACTGGAACTGTATGAAATTGATGACGTCATCGGGCTCAGTTACAGTGCGGTAGGCTTTAGCAATGAAACGAATGTATGCATTGTCGGCAAGGCAAGAGGAGCGTTCAGAGAAAGTACATCTACCGTGGAAGAGATAGAGGCAGGCTGGTATACAAAAGCGGAAATCAGAGAGCTGTTAAAATGCAATCGCTTTGCGGCGAGAACACAGGCATATTGTTATATGTGGAGTAAATAGTGTCTGCAACCGAAAATCTGACCAATAAAAAAACAGTTATTTGATATAAATTGCATTAAAATACAAAGTGTACAAATACAACTTTGAAAAATGCAACTCGAGTATACGAATTGCTTAAAGAAAATAGTCTTTTGCAACAATTTTATGGTAACAACAACCGAAATAAATACCAATTCCACCCGAAAAACTTACATGTTTATTGGTAATGTTGTATGTTTTAATAATAGAGCAAAGACTAGAAGGGAGATAGTAATATGAAAAAAATTGCAAAAAAAGTATGCAGTATGATGTTAGCTTTTGTAGCATTTGCACTATTAGGCAGTAATGGTGTAGATACGGTAGAAGCTGCGGACACAACTTATTTCCACGCATATTCGAAGCATGATTATGAACAGACAAGTGACCGTTTTTCATTAACTGTAAACGACAAGAAAGTTGATGTAGTAACTTATTTTGAGGGAAGATATGATTATGCTCGTCTTGCTTATGAAGGAACAGCTACCTTCAAGGTAAAGTCCTTAAAGGGTAAGATTGAGTCCTATAACGTAAGTCCTCATGGCTACAACCTGAACGTAAAGGTATCCGGAGATACACTTACCTTTGATATGAAGCAGAAAGAATCCAGATACGTATTGGTTGAAATTAAGGCAGGCGGAACAACAAGACAGATATTTATTGCATGTGATCCTAAGCTTAATATTTCCAAGCCTGATCTTTCTAAGTCTAATGTAATGAATATCAGAGACCGCGGTATTCAGACAAACTATTCCAAGGCTGACGGTAAGAAGAATTCCGAGATCATTCAGAAAGCAATTAATGAACTCAGTTCAAAGGGCGGTGGAACCTTATATTTCCCTGCAGGTACCTATAAATTCGTTACACTTGATGCTAAGTCTAACGTTACCATCTTCTTGGACGAGGGTGCAGTGCTTCGCGGTTCAGGAAAGCGTACAGATTACGACTGGGCTGACAGCGGACAGAACGGAAGACAGGTTAAGCGTAAGGATATTCTGATTAAGGATGTTAAGAACTTCTCTATCATCGGTTACGGTATGATCGACGGAAATGCCATTCCGCTTGCGTTGAAGAAGGACTTAATCCAGAAGCCGAATGTTGATAACAGAGAACAGCCTGACGGATACTATCCAAACGGATGGGATGACTTCAGAAAGGGTATCGTAGATGGCGATAATTCTGACGGCATTACTTTCAAGGGTGTTGCCTTCAAGGATGCAACAGGCTGGACCTTCAGTATTGAAAACTGTAAGAATATTAATGTTTCCAATGTAAAGATTATCGATGATTACAAGGTAGTTCACAGTGACGGTTATGACTTCTGCTCATGCCAGAACGTAAACCTGACTGACTGTCTTGGTATTTGTGGTGATGACGTTTACTGTCCAAAGGCAGAGAATAAGGGCGTTGACACAAAGGATATGTTATTCAAGGACAGCGTTGCTTATGCACGCGGTGGTGCAGGATGTAAGGTTGGTGTAGCAGCAAGATCCAATGCATCCAATATCGAATTCAGAAATATCGATGTAATTCAGGGTTATCGTGGATTTACTCTGGCTCATGACGAAGGTACAGGAAAGTGGGAGAATATCCGTTTCATCGATGTTCGTACAGAGAAGATTTACATTCCGAACAAGAACAACACAGGCGGACAGTATCGTCCGGCACCATTCGTTATCTGGACTCGTACCGGTGGCGGTACAGGCCCAATCAACAACGTAGAGGTTACACGTTGTTCTGTAGAGGATTGTAGCGGACTTATGTCTTATATTCAGGGCTACAATGCAGATGCAAAGGTTACAGGTGTAACATTTACAGACCTTGTTCTTGAAGGCAAGAAGATTACACAGAGCAACTACAAGGATTATGTTGTTCACGGTGATAATATTTCCAATATCAAGTATCAGACATCAGGAAGCTCAAGCTCTTCAAGTTCTTCAAGCGTTGTTTATGAAGCAGAAAAGGCAAACATCGCAGGTGGCGCAGAGATTGTTCAGAAGGATCAGGCATCCGGTGGAAAGATTGTAGGAAATATCGGTGGAGACGGTAAGGCAAACGGAAAGGTTAACTTTACTGTAAATGCACCTTCCACAGGTAAGGCAAAGTTAACAATTTACTACTTATTAAGCGGTGAGCGTAGATTCTACGTGACAGTAAACAATGGAGACAACGTTCCTGTTAACTGTTCAGGCGGTAATTGGCAGACAATCAAAACTGCAACACTTGAGGTTAACTTAAAGAAGGGAAGCAACACAATCAGACTTGACAATGGCGCAGTAGATGAGTGGGCTCCTAACTTAGACAAGATTGAAGTTGAAATGATTACCTACGAAGCTGAGGATGCTAAGATTGCCGGCGGAGCAGAAATTGTTAACAAGGATGTAGCATCAGGAGACAAGATGGTAGGAAATATCGGTGGAGACGGTAAGGCAAACGGAAAGGTTACCTTTACTGTAAATGTTGCTTCATCAGGAACATACTACTTAGATATCTACTATTTATTAGACGGTGCTCGTACCTTCTATGTAACGGTTAACAATGGTAAATCCGATCCTAAGGGATGTAAGGGTGACAATTGGAACACGGTTTCTAAGAAGACAATTGAGATTCAGCTCAATAAGGGAACTAACTCTATCAGACTTGACAATGGTGCGGTAGATGAGTGGGCTCCTAACTTAGATAAGATTGAGATCAGAAAAAAATAATCAATCATTGAAATAACATATTGATGAAATGCAAAGGTTCCGGGAAAATCAAATCCCGGAACCTTTTGTGCTTCAAGGAAATTCCTATGAAGCAAAAACCTGCGTTACGAAAACTTACGAATCTTAAGACAAATGCCTCTTTCGTCAGCAATTCGCTGACACTCATCAATTTCATCCTGCGGAAGAACATCCACAATGGAGAGTTGTGTATGGGAAAAGGCTTCCTGCGCAAGAGAAGCAAATTCTAAAAGCACAGGAAAGGCATTCTCAAACTGTGGTCTTGTTACCTCCTGATATTTTTCGGCAGTCGGCGCATTGAGACTGATGGAAACATTGTCAATGACCGCGGCAAGCTCCGGAACAATATTTCTTTTGTGATAGAGATTGCAGAGCCCGTTGGTGTTCAAACGGATTTTTACACCGTATGTTTCCTTTGCGTATTTTGCGGAAGCGAGCAGATTGTCAAGGGCACAGGTTGGTTCACCGTAGCCACAGAAAACAAGCTCATCATAATTTGTGAAGTCAAAGTCATCAAGTGCCTGCTTGATTTCTTCTAATGCAGGCTCTTTTTCAAACCACATATTAGTTGCCTCACCAACCGTGTCCTTGATTGTACGGATACAGAAGGTGCAGCTGCAATCGCAACGATTGGTAATGTTTGCATATACTTGATTTTTGTAGGTATATAAAATATCAGCCATAATCATTCTCCTTGTGTTTTGCTTACTTCGTATCAGCTCTCTTCCTAGGAAGAAAGCAGGTTAGCGAGTTTTACCTTCAGATGAATCTTATCCAGAGAAAGTCCTTAGATAATGAAAAATACAGCACTTCCGCCGGACTGGATTACACCGCCGATGGAACCAAAGAATGCGGTTTATAAGCTGCCAAAGAGAAGGTACTCGGCAAAGAAGTATCCGGTGTGATTGATAAAATAACCAATCAGAGTGGCACAAAGTACATTTCTCGGTGTAATAATTTTGGTTGACTTATAGGAAAAGGGTAAAGCCATCAGCATTTTGATGATAATGGTCGCAGGTGTCCACATAGGAGCGGTCAGTAAATCAGCAAGTCCCGCACCAATGGCAGCTGCAGCAAGGGCATACGGAGTAGGAAGTAATACACCGGCCAGGTATACCAGCGAATCACAAAAGTGAATATACCCTCCGTTTGCTCCAAACGGAACATGACCGATATAGGCAGTCATAATCGTAGTCATAGCTGCTATGAGGCCTGTGAGGGTAAGGTATTTTACCTTGGTTGTCTGCTTGCTTTTTGAAGTGGTAAGTGTTTGTGTGCTCATAATAGGTTTGCCTCCTTGTTATTTTATTAAAATATTTAAATACTTTTCAAAATGAACGCCGTGATTGCGGTCAATGCTATTTTGTGTTGCTTCCTCAATAGCAGGTTGCAGAAAAGCAATCGCTTTTTTCATTGCATCCTGAATGGTCTGCCCCTGAACAAGGCTGCCTGCAATCACAGATGCAAACAGGTCTCCGGTTCCTGAATAACTCTTTCCTGTATAGTTGGTTTCAAGATAAAACTGTTCCTGCTCTGATACGGCAAGATTGCCGACATAGGTGTGTGCGCCCTTGGTATGAATAATGCCGGTAACAAGAATCGTCTGTTTTGTCCGGGTATTTGCAAGTAAGGAATGTCCGATTTCCTCAATTCGTTTTATATAATCCTCTTTGTCTGCGTGTGATACTAACTCCTGATAATCAGCCCCGGCTAAAAGACAAAGCTCGGTAAGATTGGGCGTAATCACATTGGCTCTTTGGGTCAGAGCTTTCATGCCCTGCAGCAGTTCGTCTGAAAAGATGGAATAGCGCTTCCCACTGTCCCCCATCACAGGGTCCGCAAGATAAATCGTGTTATTTGTCTGGAACTGCTCTAATAAATACAATACGTTGTGTATCTGAGCGGCACTGCCGAGATAGCCGGAATAGATGCCGTCAAAGGAGACGTTCATTTTTTTCCATTCATCCGTAAAATAATTCATTTTAGCAGTGTAATCATCACAGTAGTAGCTTGGAAACCCTGTCTGTGCGGAGAGTATGGCAGTCGGTAACGGACAAGCCTGAACACCCAGGACGGATATAACGGGTATGGCTGCTGTGAGAGAACACTTGCCAAAGCCTGATAAATCATTGATTAATGCTATTTTTTTCATAATGATAACTTCCTTGTGTTGTTTGTTTGTAGTTCAAAGCGGTTAACGGTACAGCGTTTGCTTTTTGGTATGACTATACATTATCGGAAAAGTGACACTTTGAAAACAGACAATTTTTGTATTTTTTAGAGGGACAGTTAAAACAAAAACAAAAGGGTTGCATTCGTGCGCTGAACATGAATAGGAATCGGAAAGTGTCGCTAAGCAGAGGTGCTGAAAAAAAGAGTCCATGCATAGAATATAAAAACGATGCGAAAAGAGGGATTATGATGCGTAATATTTACATCGGCGACAGGGGAACATTGGTGCAGTATCTGCAGTTGGCGTTGAACAGGGCAGGAATACAGGTAAAAATAGATGGAGAGTTTGGCAGGGAGACCTGTGAGGGACTGCGTTCTTTTCTGGGGGAGCGTGTGGGCTGCTTTGCAGACAATGAGGTGTGGAACAGGCTGATTCCCTATCTGAAGGGATATACAACACATACGATTAGGGAAGGGGATTCCTTGTGGGAAATTGCACAGAATTACGCAAGTAGTGTGGAAGATATCAGGCTTGCTAATCCGTCAGTGACAGATCCTCTAAATTTACAGATAGGAACGAAGCTTTATGTGCCATATTCTTTTCCGCTTGTTTCCGGGGAGGTGAATTACAGTTCGATTTTAACCGGCCTCATTATAGAAGGACTGGCGGTGCGCTATCCGTTTCTGATTACGGGCAGTATCGGGCAGAGCGTTACGGGTAAGGATATTCCCTACATGCAGATAGGAAACGGGGAAAAACAGGTATTCTATAATGCAAGCTTCCATGCCAATGAATGGATTACAACGCCGGTTTTGCTGAAGTTTCTGGAGGAATATGCAAGAGCGTATGCTGCGGAGCAGAGTCTGTACGGGGAAAACAGCAGACAACTGTTTGCGGAATACAGCCTGTTTCTGGTTCCGCTGGTGAATCCTGACGGCGTTGACCTCGTAAACGGAGTATTGAGAAACAGTGGATATGAAGCAAAAGCGAGGAGAATAGCTGCATCGTATCCGGATATTCCGTTTCCGGACGGATGGAAAGCTAATATTGAAGGCATAGACTTAAATCTGCAGTTTCCTGCAGGCTGGGAGCAGGCGCAGAGAATCAAAGGGGAGCAGGGATATATGTCTCCGGCGCCAAGAGATTTTGTAGGGTACGGTCCCTTAACGGCACCGGAGAGTATCAACGTCTATGAATTTACGTTAAGTCATGATTTCCGGCTGATTCTTGCCTATCATTCACAGGGAGAGGTTATTTATTGGAAGTTCTTAGACTACGAGCCGGAGGATTCCCGGAGAATTGCACAGTACTTTGGCTGGGTAAGCGGCTATACGGTTGAGGAAACACCGTATGCCTCCGGTTATGCCGGATATAAGGACTGGTTTATACAGAACTATAACCGTCCGGGCTATACGATAGAGGTTGGAATGGGAGAAAATCCTCTTCCAATGTCGCAGTTTACGCAGATTTATGAGGCCAACCGATACATATTACTGGGCGGAATGACGCAGATATAGTGATATACTATGTTGACAGACGACATATATCGTGCTATGATATATCCGTAACGCGATATATCGCAAGACGATATAACGTATAGCGATATAAATTAAGCAAAAGAGGGAGAAACAAACATGGAACCAATAGTAAATGAAAATGCAAATGTAGAACAGGCGACTCAAAAACCGAAGAAAAAAATATGGAAGGGAATATTATTTAGTATTCTTGCCCTGCTTGCGGTTTTGGTAATTCAGATGCTGGTATCTATTCCGATGACTGCTATCTTAATGGCACAATGTACAGCACAGGCCGGTGGAGATGTAAATGCAGCTATGGAGCTTTATATGGAAGCAGCTCTCGACGCAGAATTTATGACAAATACATTATTTGTGGCAACTGCAGTTTATGGAGTGGTAATGTTATTGTGGTATAAGCTTGCCTTTGTGAAGAAGTATACAGCTCAGAAGAAGGCAGAGCTTCGCGAGAATGTATTGCAGGGCAAAGTGATAATCAGCCTTGTGATTGCAGCAGTAGGCTGTTATTGCTTAGATATTTTAGTTGCAAATCTTGTAGCATTACTTAATCCGGCTGCATTAGACACTTTTAATGAACTTATGGCATCTGCGACAGGTGGAAATGCAATCATTTCTTTTTTGACAGTAGTTATTGTAGCACCAATTGCAGAGGAATTGGTATTTAGAGGTATTATCTTCCGTATGCTTAGCAAGTATTGGTCGGAGATAGCTGCAATTATTGTATCAGCCCTGCTCTTTGGAATTTTCCACTTAAATATCATGCAGGCAATCTATGTACTTCCAATCGGTTTATTACTTGGCTACACAGCATATAAATGCAAGTCTGTATTACCATGTATTTTAATCCACATGATAAATAACTTTATGCCGAATGTAGTTGCAATCATTCCGGAGACGTTACAGCATGAAATCACATTTGCAATTATCTTTGTGGTATGTGCAGCAGTATTATGGCTCATTTGGAAAAAGCCTGACGAAGCTCAAGGTATTCAATAAGGGAGAGACGGAAAAGGGGATAATAAAACACCGGGAACAGAGGAGGCTGCGGTATGAAAATAAAACAGGAACCGTTGACGGAAAGCTATTTTTACATATTGTTGTGTCTGTACCAAAAGCCACTGCATGGTTATGGAATCATGCAGGAGGCAGCAAGATTGTCGGATAATAATGTAAAGATTGGTTCGGGAACGATGTATGGTGCTGTGAATAACATGCTGAAAAAGGGTTGGATTACTGAGACTACAAGTGATGATCCGAATGACAGCAGAAAACGGTTATATCAGCTTACGGATGAAGGAAGAAATATCCTACAGGCTGAAATAGAACGTCTGCGTCATTTGCTGCAAAGTGCAGGCGAGGTTACAGGAGGAACATACCATGAAGAATAGAATGACAAGTCATAAGGTCTATGCAGTATGGGAATATGAGAGAAAAATTGCAGATTTGAATAAACGTTCCAGCGAAGGCTGGCAGTTGGAAAAAGGGGGCTGCTTTTCTTCAAGATTTGTAAGAAATGAAAATATCAGATATGTCTATCAGCTTGATTTTGCACCAAAGCTGGAAGATAAGGAAATGTATATTTCTTTTTTTGAAGAGCAGGGATGGGAATATCTGAATTCTACCTTTAATGGATGGCATTATTTCCGTAAAAAGCACTATGAAGGTATGCCAAAGGAAGATATGGAAATCTATTCTGATAAAGAATCACTTGTGGAAATGCAGACGCGTTATGTGCGGATTATGTGGTTAGGCGCCATTGTCTTTACGATTAATGCTTTTCTGCAAGGAGGACATGCATTTGAGAGTAACAGAGGTTTGGTACAAATCCTGATAGCAGCAATATATTTCTTCGGAGCGGTTATTTTCTGGCTTATATTATGGAGCCAAAAGAGAAAACATGCAGGGAAAAAGAATATATTCATGGTTCGTTATGATGTTGTGCTTCTTGTATGGCTGCTGCTTTTGCTCCTGACTTTGATATTCCTGTTCATTTAGGTATAGCCTTTTTTCGCAACCTGTACTATAATCGTTATTGAAACGCATGGATACATAGAAGAAAGTGCAGAGGATAAGATTATGAAAAAAGTATTTATTGACGGTAGCGAGGGTACAACAGGCTTGCGTATTTTCGAGAGATTTGAGGGACGTACAGACATCGAAATCTTAAAGATTCCTTCAGAGCTTAGAAAAGATCCTGATGAGATAAGAAAATATATTAATGCATC